>JAUXCW010000236.1 GCA_030618705.1 Gammaproteobacteria bacterium
ACCGAATGGCACTGACTTTAGCGATATTGACGGAGGGACCGGGGCTTCCAGAGCAGGACCGTGCGCCGGTTGGACCCGGCGCCCGAGCCTACATGGATGTATTATCGGGGGGGCGCCTAGCTCGAGTCCTGGGCTGGGAGCCGCGGTTCCTTGCCCAACTGCAGTAGTAAATGCCTTGCCTAATCGGATTTGGGCTTAAGTCAGCGCCATTCGGGACGCAACCCTTTTATGCTTAAAGGGTTGCGTCCCCTTTTTAGGGCCTACCGCGATGCACCCAGCAATATCTCCAGGCGCCCGTCGGCCAACAGCATGGCCTTGTGGATATCGAAGCCCACCAGCTTGCTCGCCAACTGCGCCTGTGGGTGGGGGTACCACGGCAGTTGGTCGCCCTGCCGGGGCCGTATATTGAATTGATCCAGGCTGGCAATACCGTATTCACAATGGGGCAAGGCCGTCTGGTCGTTGAGTACGCCCATGGCGTGACCGCGGGTGCCGGGGTGCAACCAGGGTTTCAGCGCGGTGGAGAATGCGCGCAGGGCGCGCATATCGAGGTAATTGAGAAAATCCCAGAACAGGCAGACATCTATTCGGGTGCCTTCGGGAAACTGCAGTAAATCGGCAAACTGTTGCACCAACTCGGGCTCATCGTACTCCTGCTGCGATTCCCGCACCAGCGGCTCATCGAACAAGTCGAGAAAGTGCAGGCGGCAGCGATAGGCCGAGAAGAACTCCAGGCTCTCCGGCAGGCCCAGCCCGACATCGAGTACGGTCAGGCGGTGTTCCGGCGCAAAGCCCTCGAACACCGGGGCGAATAACTTACTCGGCTGGGCCGACGCCAGGCTCGAAGCCACCGCCTCCGCTACTGCCATAGAACCCCCGATCTACAGCTGTTCAAGCGCTGTTGGCAGCTGCGCCCGGGCCTGTTTTATCCTGCTTGGCGGCAGACAGGGTTGAGACCGATGCCGATGCTTCGCCGGGGTCCATATCGATGCTGCCCTTGAACTTGGCGCCATCTTCGAGGGTGACCCGGGGTGCGATGATATTGCCACGCACATTGCCGGTCTTCGACACCACCACTTTTTCCTTGCCGCGAATATCGCCCTTCACTTCACCTTCGATCTTGATGGTCTTGGCGGTCACATTGGCGTTGACCTTGCCCGACTGACCCACGCACACTTCATGGGCGCCCAGTTCGACACTTCCCTCGACACTCCCCTCGATAGTGAGATTTTCGTCACCGGTAATGTCACCCTTGATCTTGATAGTGGGTCCAATCATTGCGCGTAGCCTCTTAGATGCTGATTCTGGTACGATGGGTGGTTGCATTTCCGGTAACTCAACACTGTCTTGAGGCGTGGGAATGCTTTGCTTGCTGTTTTTGTGCTTATCGAACATTGCCATAAATGTTTACCTGTATAATCCGGCGGGCGGCGAAATTTAAATGCCGGGGATTCAGCCCGTTTGTTTCCTTTTGTTTCATTCGGCGCCCGGGTGTTGACTACCCGTTTTTAGCATAGCAGCCAGATGGGGCTTTACCAGCCTCGCATCGCCGCAAAAGCGTGGTAATCGCAACGAGTCACAAAACCGATCACAAAGAGGATTCCCACCATGTCGCAGCCTTGCGATATTCTTGTCTTTGGCGCCACCAGCTTTGTCGGCAAGATACTCACCCGCTACCTGTGGCAACACTATAGCGGCGACAGCACGCTACACTGGGGAATTGCCGGGCGCTCCGAAACGCGCCTGCTGGAGCTGCGCTCGTCCCTCGGCGAGGCCGCCGCCGACCTGCCGTTAATCGTTGCCGACGCCAGTGACGAGGCGGATATGCGAGCCCTGTGTGAACAGGCGCGGGTCATCGTTTCCACGGTGGGGCCCTATGCACTCTATGGCGAAACGCTGGTCAAGGCCTGCGCCGATACCGGCACCGACTACTGCGACATCACCGGCGAGGCGCATTGGGTACGCCGCATGATCGAGCGCTACCAGGCCAATGCCGCCGCCAGCGGCGCCCGTATCGTGAATTGCTGCGGCTTCGACTCGATACCCTCGGACATGGGTGTCTGGCACCTGCAGCAACAGGCGTTGGCAGACTGGAGTGAGCCCTGCAGCCATATCCAGGGGCGGGTCACCGCCCTCAAGGGCGGGATGTCCGGCGGCACCGTCGCCAGCATAATTAACCTCGCCCGGGAAGCCGCCTCAGACCCCGCATTGCGACGCGAACTGGCAGACCCCTATTCACTTTGCCCACCGGGGCACGGCCAGAATACCCGACAGGTCGCACTGAAGGGCCCGCACTTCGATGCGGACTTCAAGGCCTGGACCGCGCCCTTCGTCATGGCCAGCATAAATACGCGGGTGGTACACCGCAGCAATGCCCTGGCCGATTACGCCTACGGCGAGCGGTTTCGCTACGACGAGGCCACACTGACCGGCGCCGGCATCAAGGGCCGCCTCCGGGCCCTGGCCATAACCGCCGGCACCGGCGCCATGCTGCTCGGGGCGGCAACAGCGCCGACGCGAAGCCTGCTCGAGCGCTATGTAGTACCCAAACCCGGTGAGGGCCCGAGCGAACAGCAACAGCGTCTCGGTTATTTCCGACTGGACTTCCTCGGCCACGGCCCCGACGGGCAAACCCTCAAAACCCGGGTTCGAGGGGACGGCGACCCGGGCTACCAATCGACCGCAAAAATGCTGGGCCAGGCCGCCATTTGCCTGGCCCAGGAAATATCAACGGAATCAAGGCCGGGGGGATTCTGGACACCGGCAACGATTTTCGGCCAAAAATTAGTCGACCGCCTGCAAAGCCATGCCGATTTCACCTTTGAAACAACTTTCTAACTGCCCGCTAGACAAGGGCTGAGACGATGGCCGTCAACCCCGAAATCGCACAGAGCAGTAAAATGGCCGGGCGCATACGGTGTTCGATGCGGTACAGCGGCAACTGCTGGCACAGGAAATAACCCGCAACCGTCCACGGCAACAGATACAGCGACAACACCAGCTCCTCACGCCCGAATCGACCGATCAGCGCCAGCATCGCCAGCGATATCAGGCAGCCATAGATAAAAAACGCGGCGAGGTTGCCGCGCAGGTGAGCCGCCGCCTGGTGTTGCATAAGCAGGGCCATTGGTGGACCGCCGACGGTGGTGGATGTGCCGAAGACACCTGAAACGGCGCCCGCCCAGAACATGGATGTGCGGGTGGGGCGTATTTTAACCGCGCCCACACTGGCCACCACCGCCAGCAAAACAGCGATGCCGACAAATATCGACAAACCCTCGGTGCTGAATACGGTGAGCAGCCAGGCGCCTGCCAAGGAACCCGGAATACGCCCGACCATGGCGCCGGCCATCGGCGCGAGCTCGATCTGCCGACGGTGTCGCATTGCCATCAACAAACACTGCACCAGGGCCATCGCCACCAGCGGGCCCGGCAATGCTGCCGGGTAGAACATCACCAACAACGGCGCAGCGATCACCGCCATACCGAAACCGAAGGCGGACTGCACCAGCGAACCGATAAATACCAGTACACCCGGGACCAGCAATTCCGTCATGGGGAGTTTCGTGTGGAGTCGAGGGGGGGGGTAGACCAATCAAAACCCCGCCCCGGACTGACGCCCGGAGCGGAGCAAATAAAGCTATAACGCGATGTTAGAGCTAGAGCTTCTTCTTGACGTCGTCAGCGGCATCTTCCATTTTGTCACCGGCGTCGCTCATGGCCTTGTCTGCATCATCCACCGCGTCTTCGGTGGCATGCGCCGCGTCGTCATAGGCACCTTTAGTCGCATCAGCCGCGTCGTCATAGGCATCTTTAGTCGCATCAGCGGCTTTGTCATAGGTGTCGCTAACAGCTTCGCCCGCATCATGCGCCATGTCTTTAGTGGCATCCACGGCATCTGAACCGGCCTGCTTCACGCTCTCGGCCGCATCATGCATTGAATCCTTGGCTTGTTCGGTACTGTCCTTGCTGCATCCCCCCAGTGAGAATGCCAGAACAGCCGCAAAAGTCGCACCCAGAATCGCCTTGTTGTTCATTGTGTCCCCTCCAGAAATCCATCTTGTATTGTGAAGACCGGATCATACACACAATACAGTGGTAATAACAACGCATTACACGGCTCGCAAAGCGCGTCCGAGAGGCTTGCTGCCGAGGGCATCGGTGATCGCCGCATCACTCAAAACAGACACACCCCGGATTATCACCCGATCGACCACACCGTCTGATCGATTGACCAGTTGCCGGTGCTCAAAGAGCTCGCGATACAACAACTGTCGGCCGGCATTGCTGTCGTATTTTTCCAGGGCGCCCGGGTCAATCACTGTGATGTCGGCCTGGGCGCCGATATCCAGGGTGCCCACGTCGAGGCCGAAGAATTCCGCCGGCTCCCGGGTCAATCGTTTCACCAGCTTCGCCACCGTATCGAGCCCCGCCCGCTGCGCCAGTTGCAGCCCCACCAGGTTGGCGTCAAAGAAAGCGAGATTGGTCAGGTGGGCGCCGCTGTCATTGAAGCCGGGCAAGGTCTGCTCGTGCAATAACAGCTCGAGTATTTTATCCGGGTTCTTGTTGGCCACGTCCACCCACCAGCGAAACCCCTTATCGTATTCGCGCAACAGGTGGAGCATAAAATCCGCATCATCCTGCAATGGCCGGGGAAAAGCGGCAAAGGCTTTTGCCTCCTCTTCACTACGCGCCATATCGTCCTGGCCCGACTGAAAACGCTGCAGCCGGTCGCTGACGGCCTGCAGTGTTTCACCCTCCCACTTCGCCACAGGAGCACCGTCAAAAGTCATCAGTTCGAGATCGCGAATGACGTTGACATCGGGCAGGCCGAGTTTCGCCTTGAGTCGAGCCAGGTTGAAACCCTTGCGCCCCCGGTACCAGTCCTTGCGAAAACTTTCGATAAATTCGGGATCGTTGAGCAGCGCCAGGCGGCCCTCACGATCCTCGTACTCTTTGGCAATCAGGCGGCAGGTCGAATCGAGCTCTTCGAATATCGGGTTGACCACGCCGTCGCCCCACATGCGAAAGTTGGTCGCCAGTGCCTGGAAGTGGATGCGCCCTTTGAACCAGCTGTTATTCAACAACGCCGCCACCTTGAGCATACTATCGACGGCTTTGGGCATGGTGATAAATTCCACCGCGGCCAGCGCGGAGGTCTTCAGGGGCTTGCCGAACAGGCGCCCGCTGGTAAAGGCGAAGTTGACCAGGGTCATCAATTTATTATCGATAAACGGCGTGGTCTGCCACACCCGATCGCGGTCGCGCAGGACTTGCAGCAGGCG
>JAUXCW010000029.1 GCA_030618705.1 Gammaproteobacteria bacterium
GGTAGGGTGCGGCGCCGTTCAGCTCTGCCTCGATTCGCAACAGGCGGTTGTACTTGGCGACCCGGTCGGAACGACACAGCGAGCCGGTTTTAATCTGCCCCGCGCAGGTCGCCACCGCCAGATCCGCAATCGTGGTGTCTTCAGTCTCCCCGGAGCGGTGGGAAATCACCACGGTGTAGCCGGCGTCCTTAGCCATTTTTATTGCATCGAGAGTTTCGGACAGGCTACCGATCTGGTTAAACTTGATCAGGATTGAGTTGGCAATATTGTTGTCGATGCCCCGTTTGAAAATTCTGGTATTGGTGACGAACAGGTCGTCGCCGACCAACTGCAGCTTGTCGCCGAGTTTTTGCGTGTGCACGGCCCAGCCATCCCAATCGCTTTCATCCATACCGTCTTCGATGGAGATGATCGGGTACCTGGCGCTCAGGTCGGCGAGGTAATCGGTAAAGCCCGCCGCATCGAAGGTTTTCCCCTCTCCGGCCAGCTCGTATTTGCCGTCCTGGTAAAACTCCGATGCGGCGCAATCCAGTGCCAGGGTGACATCCTGGTTGAGAACATAACCCGCCGCGGCAATCGCCTCGACAATAAACTCCAGTGCAGACTCATTGGATGGCAGGTTCGGCGCGAAACCACCCTCATCGCCGACTGATGTGCTCAAGCCCTTCGCCTGCAGCGCCGCCTTGAGTGCATGAAAAATTTCTGCGCCGCAACGCAGTGCCTCGGCGAAACTGCCGGCGCCGACAGGCTGCACCATAAATTCCTGGATGTCGACGTTATTGTCGGCATGCTCGCCGCCGTTGAGAATATTCATCATCGGCACCGGCATGGAATACTGACCCTCGGTACCGTTGATATGGGCGATATGCTGGTAGAGCGGCACCGACTTATCATTTGCCGCGGCTTTGGCCGCGGCCAGCGAGACCGCAAGAATGGCGTTGGCCCCAAACTTTTCCTTGTTCTCGGTGCCGTCCGCATCGATCATCGCCTGGTCCAGGCCGCGCTGGTCAGCGGCATCGAAGCCCTGCAGCAGCGGGGCGATCTGGTCGTTGATATTGGCGACTGCCTGCAGTACACCCTTGCCCTGGTAACGGCTCTTGTCGCCGTCGCGCAACTCGAGCGCCTCCCGGGAACCCGTGGACGCCCCGGAGGGGGCACAGGCCCTGCCACTGGCGCCCGAGGATAAAACCACTTCCGCCTCCACCGTGGGGTTGCCGCGTGAATCCAGTACTTCAAGTGCACGAACCGAAACAATCGAGCCCATTTTTCACTCCCTATCTAATCCCGGCGGAAGCCAGGATCCAAAAAAATCAACAAATTACTGGATATCCAGCGCCGGCATGGATTTTACTAAATCGTCCAGTGCCTTGATCTGTTGTAAAAAAGGCTCCAGCTGGGCCAGCGGCAATGCACAGGGGCCGTCACACAGCGCCTGGTCCGGGTCCGGGTGCGCCTCGAGAAATAGTGCGGCGAGGCCCTGGCTCATTCCCGCCCTGGCCAGATCAACCACCTGGGCGCGGCGCCCACCGGCAGAATCGGATCTCGCCCCGGGCATTTGCAGGGCATGGGTCACATCGAACACCACCGGACAAGCCATGCGCTTCATGATGCCGAAGCCCAGGGTGTCGACCACCAGGTTATTGTAACCAAAGCTGCTGCCGCGCTCACAGAGCATCAGCTGTTCATTGCCCGCCTGCTCAAATTTATGCAGTATGTGTTTCATCTCAGCCGGCGCCAGGAACTGGGCCTTCTTGATATTTATCGGCCGCCCCGTCGCCGCCATGGCAACGACGAGATCGGTCTGGCGAGACAAAAAAGCCGGCAATTGCAGGATATCGACGACCTCAGCCAGCGGCGCTGCCTGTTGCGGTTCATGGACATCGGTAATGACCGGCACCCCGAACTGGCGCTTGATCTCGGCAAATATCTCCAGGCCGGCCTCGAGCCCGGGCCCCCGATAGGAGTTCACCGAAGAGCGATTGGCTTTGTCGAAGGAGGCCTTGAAGATATAGGGAATATCGAGGCGTGCGCAGACTTCCACATGGTGTTCCGCCACTCGCAACGCGAGATCCCTGGACTCCAGCACATTCATACCGCCCATCAGGACAAAGGGCCGGTCATTCGAAATGCAGATATCCCCAACGCATACCGTCGGCTGTGTCATTCAGTATCGCTCATGGCGGCGGCAACGATCTCGGCGGCCTGGCCATATTCGGCGGCCGCGGCAATAAAGCCGGTGAACAAGGGGTGGCCGTCCCTGGGGGTCGAGGTAAACTCGGGGTGGAACTGGCAAGCGACAAACCAGGGGTGATCGGCGACTTCCACCACTTCGACCAGGGCGTCGTCGGTAGACCAACCGCCGACACGAAGACCGGCTTGCTGAAGCTGTTCGATCAGGGTGTTGTTGACCTCGTAGCGATGGCGGTGGCGCTCCACGATCATGTCGCGACCGTAAGCCTGGTGCACCAGGGAACCGGGTACCAGGCGACATTCCTGGCCGCCGAGACGCATCGTGCCGCCCATATCGGAGCTCTCATCCCGGGTCTGGGCGGAGCCGTCCTTATTGAGCCACTCGGTAATCAGGGCCACCACCGGATAGGGAGTATGTTTGTCGAACTCGGTGCTATTGGCCTTCTCCATACCGGCGAGGTGACGCGCATACTCGATGACCGCCACCTGCATACCGAGACAAATCCCGAGGTAGGGGATGCGGTTTTCGCGAGCGTACTTCACCGTGGCGATCTTACCCTCGACACCGCGCAGGCCGAAGCCCCCCGGCACCAGGATGGCGTCCACGCCCTCGAGCAGGCTGACACCCTGGCGCTCGATATCCTCCGAGTCGATAAAGCTCAGGTTGACCCGGGTTCGCGTATGAATGCCCGCGTGGCGTAGCGCCTCTATCAGTGACTTATAGGCCTCCAGCAACTCCATGTACTTGCCCACCATGGCCACAGTGACTTCCCGCTGCGGCGCGATCTCATTGGCCACCACTTCCTGCCACTCGTGAAGATCGGCCGGGGGGCAATCCAGTCCGAGCTTTTCCACTACGATTTCATCGAGCCCCTCCTCGTGGAGTATGCCGGGGATCGCGTAAATGGATTTGGCATCCTGCAGGGGGATGACCGCCCGCTGCTCGACATTGGTAAACAGGGCAATCTTCTTGCGCGAGCCCTCGTCGATCTGGTGGTCCGAGCGGCAGATCAGGATATCCGGCTGCAGGCCGATGGAGCGCAGCTCCTTCACCGAGTGCTGGGTCGGCTTGGTTTTGGTCTCGCCGCTGGTGGAGATATAGGGCACCAGGGTCAGGTGTATAAACAGGGTTTTCAGGGTTCCCAGCTCCATACGCATCTGGCGTATGGCTTCGAGAAAGGGTTGGGACTCGATATCACCCACGGTGCCGCCGATTTCCACCAGTGCGATGTCGGCATCGCCGGCGCCCTCGATAATTCGGCGTTTTATTTCATCGGTGATGTGGGGGATGACCTGCACGGTACCACCGAGAAAATCACCCCGACGCTCCTTGCGCAGGACGGTCTCGTATACCCGGCCGGTGGTAAAATTATTGCGCCGCGTCATCGTCGTGCGAACGAAACGCTCGTAGTGCCCCAGGTCGAGATCGGTCTCGGCGCCATCCTGGGTGACGAATACCTCGCCGTGCTGGAACGGGCTCATGGTGCCCGGGTCGACATTGATGTAGGGATCGAGTTTCAGCAGGGTCAGCTTCAGACCCCGCGCTTCGAGAATAGCGCCCAGGGAGGCAGAGGCGATGCCCTTGCCGAGTGAGGACACTACACCGCCGGTGACAAATATGAAACGGGGCATGCAACGCCTATCTAAGGTTTGAAATTCAGGTGCTTAAAGTAACGTACTTTTTGATTATTCGAAAGCCGGTTTTTTAGCGGCCTTATGGCCAGACCCTAAGGCCAGAAAAGATCGGCCTGATGAGCACAAAAAGCCCGCCTTGAGATGGGAAGCCAGCTTAGCAGAAAGCCCACACTCGCTCAACTGGATTCAGGCGCCCGACGGTATTGCACCGGTCTCCCAGCGAATGTTTCCGCCAGGCACGGCGGCGGGAGCCTGGAAGCCCTCGCACACGCACATATCGGCCACCGCCGCCAGCTGCCCGTCACTGTATAACAAGGGCACCTTGCCGCGCCACCAGGGCGGCACGCCCTGCTCCTGCAGGTAGTGTTTAAGGCTCTTGCTATGGGCCCAGCTGGTACCGCGCACACGCTCGCCCCCGCGACGAAAACGCACCTCGTAGGATCTGGAAAGGTCCAGGCAGGTTCTCTCCAGTCCGGGCTCGACAGGGTCCAGGTGCAGTGTGCCGGCCGCACCCAGGTCCGCCGACGACCGCTGCCTGTCGACCTGACTTCGCTCCCCGGCTTGCACGCTATTACTACCACGCACCAGGTACAGGCATTGCCGGTATCGCCGCAGGCTATCGCCGCCGAGAGTCAGGACCGCGCCATCGGTCGCCTCCCGTGCCAACAGGTCACGAAAAATCACCGGCCACTGGCGCTGCCGGGGGGACGCCATCCCGGCCCGATGCAGCCAATGGGTGACAAGGTTTTTAAGCCGCTGTGGCGATAGACCGGCCGTGGCTCCCAGCTTTAAGAATTGCCCCCAGCGGTCCCCGCCCACGGCGCGCGCCAGATCTTCATCAGCCAGTTCAGCCAGTAATTCACTGCTATCCCGCACGGCACGAATCGTGGCAGCCAGGCGCGGCCGGTAATCCGGCCAATGCTCCTCGACAACCGGAAGTAGCCGGTGACGGACAAAATTTCGGCTGTAGCGCCGGTCGGTATTGCTCTCGTCCTCTACCCACGACAGCGCTTGCCGCCGGGCATAAGCCAGCAGCTCCTCCCGGGGGGTATCGAGTAAGGGGCGCAGCCGCATACCCGACGGCCAGCGGGAAGCCAGCGCCATGCCGCCGAGCCCGGCGATTCCGCGGTTGCGGAACAGGTTCAATACCAGGGTTTCGAGTTGATCGTCGAGATGATGACCGAGGAAAAGAACTTCCGCCGGCTGCTGCAGCGAGCTGATTGCGGTGTAACGCGCCTCCCTCGCCGCCGCCTCGAAGCCCTTGCCCGATGCACCGGACACCTCGACGCTCTCGACGTGCAGCGGGATACACCGACGACCACAGAAGGTTTCACAGTGCCGCTGCCAGGCGTCGGCATTCGCATTGACACCGTGGTGAACGTGTACCGCACGCAGTGAAAATCCGCCGGGCCGGTCGCCCGCCCGCCGCGCCAGGTAGTCGTGCAACAGGTGTAGCAGGACAGTTGAGTCCAGGCCGCCGGAAAAACCTACCAGCCAGCCGGTACTGTCGGTGTGCGGGGCCAGGATCGGCTCGATGCGAGCCTGCAGCTCATCCACTGTCGCCGCGCCGACCCATCACTCATTGCCGTAGGACATCAAGCGCTGGTAGCGGCTCTCGAGCAGCTCCTCGACGGGTATTTCCGTGAGTTGCGCAAGTTGCTCGACCAGGTACTCCTTGATGCGGGTGGCCATCATATCGATGTCCCGGTGAGCGCCACCCAGGGGCTCCGGAATCGTCGCATCAACTATCCCGAGTTCCTCCAACACGGCCGAGGTGACACCCATGGCCTGGGCGGCATCGGGCGCCTTATCGGTACTCTTCCAGATAATATTGGCGCATCCCTCCGGGGAAATGACGAAATAGGTGGAGTATTGCAGCATCGCCAGTTGATCGCCGACACCAATGCCCAGTGCACCGCCGGAGCTGCCCTCGCCGATTACGAGGCAAATGATGGGTGTTTTCAGGTGCGACATCGCGGCCAGGTTGGAAGCAATGGCCTCGCTGATACCCCTCTCTTCGGAGTCGATACCGGGATAGGCCCCCGGGGTATCGATGAGGGTGATGACCGGCAATTGGAAGCGCTCCGCCATTTGCATCAGGCGCAGAGCCTTGCGGTAGCCCTCGGGTCTAGGCATGCCGAAATTACGCCGGACCTTCTCCTTGACCCCCCGACCCTTCTCCTGGCCAATCACCACCACCGGCGTGCCTTCCAGGCGAGCCAAGCCGCCGACGATCGCTGCATCGTCGCCGAAATGACGGTCGCCGTGCAACTCGTCAAACTCGGTAAATACACGTTCGATATAATCGAGGGAGTAAGGTCGCATCGGGTGGCGGGCCACCTTGACGATATCCCAGGGGGACAAATCCCCGTAGATTTTTTGCGTCAGCTTCTGACTTTTGTCGCGGAGAGTATTAATTTCCTCGGAGATATTGATATCGTTATCGCTACCCACGAGGCTAAGCTCTTCGATTTTTGTTTCCAACTCAGCGATGGGTTGTTCAAAATCGAGGTAATTCGGGTTCATTCTGCTGCTTCCTGGCCCAGGTTGATCGACACGTGTGGCGCAACTATACCAATTTCCGCTGTCGGATGCCGAACAGTATTTCTACGCCAGAGCCAGGCCGGAAGAGCCGACGGTGTGTCGATCGGAGTACAGCATGGAGACGCGATCGTTGCCGAATCGTTGTTTGAGCCGGCCCAGGCAATCATCGTTGGGATCGATGCACCAGGGGGCGCCAAGGACGATTCGACCGCTGGCTCCGGCACCTCGATACTCGATCCAGAGCGGGCAGCCCTGCCCGACGTCGGCCACCACTGCCTGCTTGAGTCGTGCGGAGAAATCATCGGTAAAATCGGCGGCTTCCAGTTGCACTACCACTGCCCTCGCGCGCTGTCGCCTGGCATCCGCCAGGCAGGTGATGCTGCTGCCGCGCATCTTCAAGCAACCGTCCCGCTCGTCCTCGGCGACGGTTCCCTCGCAAACGACGATGATATCGTCCGCCAACTGCTCGCGGAATCGCCCCAGCTCCTCCGAGAACAGGGTCATCTCGATACGACCGCTGCGATCATCGAGCACCAGCACGGCCATATCGTCTCCCCGCCGGGTCTTCATGATGCGGTGACTGACGATCAGGCCGGCGATGGACTGTTTGTGCCTGTCGGCCCGCAGGTCGCTTATTCGATCGGAGGTGAAGTGTTTCAACTCCTCGAGGTAATCGTCGACCGGATGACCACTCACATACAGGCCCAGGGTATCCTTCTCCCCCTTGAGTCGGTCACGGGTCGACCAGGGCAGAACCCGACTATAGTCGGCATAGACATCGGTGCCGGCCGCCTGGGTGACCTCGCCGAATAAATCCTCTATCCCGCTGCTGGCGTTGTGAGCGGACTGCTCCGCGGCTTTTACCGCGTCGGCAAGCGCGGCCTGCAAATGGGCGCGCTCCCCGCCAAAGTGGTCAAAGGCGCCGGATTTTATTAATGCCTCGATAGACCGCTTATTGACCTTGCGCGGTTCGATGCGAGCACAAAAATCGAACAGGTCGGCGAAGGGCTCTCCGTGCTGCCGGGCCTCGAGAATACACTCGATGGGGCCCTCACCCAGGCCCTTGATAGCACCCAGCCCGTAGATGATGTGGCCCTCCTCGTCGACGCTGAACTGGAATTCACCGCAGTTGACGTCCGGCGGCTCCACCGTCAGGCCCATGGATCGAGCCTCCTCGATAAATGTCACCACCTTATCGGTCTTATCCATATCCGAGGACATGGTTGCCGCCATAAACTCCGAGGGATAGTGCGTCTTGAGCCAGGCTGTCTGGTATGACACCAGGGCATAAGCGGCGGAGTGGGATTTGTTAAAACCGTAACCGGCAAATTTCTCCATCAAATCGAAGATATTATTGGCCAGCTCAGCGGCGAACCCCAGGCCGGTCGCACCCTCGAGAAATTTTTCTCGCTGCTTCGCCATCTCCTCCGCTTTCTTCTTGCCCATGGCGCGACGCAATAAATCCGCACCACCTAGCGAGTATCCGCCCATGGCCTGGGCGATCTGCATGACCTGTTCCTGGTAGAGGATGATGCCATATGTCGGCTCCAACACCGGCACAAGGCAATCGTGCTGGTATTTCGGGTGGGGGTAGGCAAGCTGTGCCTTGCCATGCTTGCGGTTGATAAAATCGTCGACCATCCCGGACTGCAGGGGCCCCGGGCGAAACAGCGCCACCAGGGCGATGATGTCCTCGAAACTATTGGGCCGCATACGGCGAATCAAGTCTTTCATGCCACGGGATTCCAACTGGAATACCGCTGTCGTCTGGCCACCCTGGAGGAGCTTGAAGGTCGCCGCATCGTCGAGGGGAATCGCGGTGATATCCAGCGACTGCTCCGCCATGGCATCCCGCCGGCGGTTAATCATTTTGACCGCCCAGTCGATAATCGTCAGCGTGCGCAGACCGAGGAAATCAAATTTTACCAGCCCGACCTCCTCGACATCGCCCTTGTCGAACTGGGTGACGACTCCCTCGCCCCCGGCGGAGTGCAGGGGCGAAAAGTCGGTCAGGTCGGTGGGCGCTATGACGACACCGCCCGCATGCTTGCCGACGTTACGGGTAATGCCCTCCAACTGCCGCGCCATCTCCCATACTTCCTGGGCTTGTTCGTCCGCTGCAAGATGCTCCCGCAGCACCTGCTCCTGCTCTAACGCTTTCTCCATGGTGATGCCGGGCTCAAAGGGAATCATCTTGGACAGCTTGTCAGCCAGGCCGTAGGGCTTGCCCTGGGCGCGAGCCACGTCCCGCACTACCGCCTTGGCGGCCAGCGTACCAAAGGTAATGATCTGGCTCACCGAATTGCGGCCATAGCGCTCCGCGACATAATTGATGACGCGATCGCGGCCCTCCATGCAGAAGTCGATATCGAAGTCAGGCATCGATACCCGCTCCGGGTTGAGGAAGCGCTCGAACAGCAAATCGTAGGCCAGGGGATCGAGATCGGTGATCAACAGCGCATAGGCAACCAGAGAGCCCGCTCCCGAACCACGACCGGGACCCACCGGGATATCGTGATCCTTGGCCCAGCGGATAAAATCCATCACGATGAGGAAGTATCCGGGAAAACCCATAGCGACAATGGTGTCGAGCTCGAAGTCCAGGCGCTCACGGTAGACCTTCTCGCGCTCGGCATAATCGGGCGCGCTGCTGTCGAACAACTTCTCCAGGCGCCGGCCAAGGCCCTCGTGGGATATCTGGCGAAAAAAGGTATCCATGACCATGCCGTCGGGCACGGGATACTCCGGCAGGTAATATTTACCCAGCTCGATGGGTGCGCTGCAGCGGCGCGCTATTTCGACGGTATTGGCGATGGCCTCGGGAATATCGGCAAATAACTCCGCCATTTCGGCGGCGCTCTTCAGGTATTGGTCCGCGCTGTAGCGGCGTTGGCGTCGGGGATCATCGAGGGCCCGGCCCTCGGCAATACACACCCTGACCTCGTGCGCCTCGAACTCTCCGGCGTCGAGAAAACGCACATCGTTGGTGGCCACCACGGGCCAGTCCATCGCCGCGGCCAGCTCTACGGCGGCATGTAAATGGATCTCATCATCGGCACGGCCGGTACGCTGCAACTCGAGGTAAAAACGGCCGTGAAAATGTTGCTCCCACCACTGGGCCAATTCCCGGGCCAGGTCGTGCTGGCCTTTCACCAGGCTGCGGCCAATCTCGCCGAACTTGCCACCACAGAGAATGATCAGGTCATCGCCCCACTGCTGCAACCACTCACGGCGGATATAGGCTCGCCCCTGATACTGCCCCTCGAGCCAGGCCTTGCTGATCAACACCCGCAGATTGGCGTAGCCGGCAGAATTTTGCGCCAGCGCCGTGATGGTAAACGGCAGTTCCTCATCATCGTCCAGGCGCAGCTGCAGGTCGCAGCCGAATACGGGCTTGATACCCGCCGCCAGGGCCGATTGGTAGAACTTCACCAGCCCGAACAGATTGCTGTCATCGGCGATGGCGACGGCCGGCATATTTGCATCCACCACAGCCCGGGCCAGCGGCACAACCTTGACGATGCCATCGACCAGCGAGAACTCGGTATGAACCTTGAGATGAACGAATTGTGCCGTCATGATGCGCCTTCCAACAAGCGGGCCACCGGTCGAAAGCTGCGGCGATGTTGCGGACACGGCCCCAGCGCCTGCAGGGCTTGTAGGTGAACCGCGGTGGGATAACCCTTGTGTCGAGCGAAACCATAGCCCGGATAACGCTGCTCCAGCTGGAGCATATACCGGTCACGAACGACCTTGGCCAGGATAGAGGCCGCACCGATGACCTGCACACTCGCATCGCCTTTGACGATCGCTTCACTGGGGTAGTCCCAGCGTGGCAGGCGATTGCCGTCGACCAGCACTTTATGGGGTTGTGGCTGGAGCGCTCGGACCGCACGGTGCATCGCCAGCATACTGGCGTGGAGGATATTGAGGGAATCGATCTCCGCCACATCGGCCCGGCCGACACCCCAGGCCAGTGCGCGCTGGCAAATCTGCTGGTAGAGTTGCTCTCGTTTGCGCTCACTGAGTTGCTTGGAATCGGCCAGGCCCGCTATCGGTCGCGCCGGGTCGAGAATGACCGCCGCCGCCACCACATCCCCCGCCAGCGGTCCCCGCCCGGCCTCGTCGACGCCGGCCACCAGCACCGCGCCATCCGTTGTCGGCAGCTCGTCGTGACTATTGGGCATCAAGCCTCCGCCAGCAAATTCGCCACCGCCCGGGCCGCGCTATGGCTCGCGTCCAGCCGTAATTGGCGGTGAATGTCGAGAAAACTCCGGCGCAGCTCATCAGTGCGGCCGGCATCATCCAGCCAGCCCCGCAGCTCACGACACAGGGCCTCGCTGGTAACCTCATCCTGCAGCAATTCGGGCACCAGCGATCGCTGGGCCAGCAGGTTGGGCAGCGCAATAAATTCGGTTTTTATCATTCGTGACATCACACTGTATGATAAGGGCGGCAGCTTATAGGCCACCACCATCGGTTTTTTTAACAACATGGCCTCCAGCGTCGTGGTGCCGGATGTCATCAGCACCACATCTGCCGCGGTCATCGCCTCGCGGGACTGGCCGTGCAAGAGCTTGATCCTGTCCCGCAGACTTGCCGGCACAGACGCCAACTGGACCTCCAATTGCTTATAACGCTCATCATTAGCGGCGGGAAGAATAAACGTGCATCCGGGGTACACCTTGTGCAACTGCACCATGGCCTGGATAAACAGCGGGCCAAGTATTTTCACCTCACCGCCGCGACTGCCCGGCAGCACCGCGATCACGCGGTCACCCGTCTCGCAACCCAGCTGCCGCCTTGCCCCGGCCGTATCGGGCTCGAGGGGAATCTGGTCCGCCAGCGGGTGGCCGATAAATTGTACCGGCACCTGGTGTTGCTGGTAAAACGCCGCCTCAAACGGGAACAGGGTCAACATCAGGTCTATGGCGCGGGCAATTTTTTTAATTCGACCCTGGCGCCAGGCCCATACCGAGGGGCTGACGTAGTGTACGGTGCGAACGCCCGAGGCACGCAAACGCTCCTCGATACCGAGATTAAAATCCGGGGAATCGATACCGATAAAAACCGCGGGCGGCTCGGCCTTGAAATGTGCAACCAGGTTGCGGCGCATGCGCAACAGCTCGGGGAGGCGTTTTAGCGGGTCGACCAGACCCATGACGGACAAGCGATCCAGTGGATAAAAACTGATCATGCCCTCCGCACACATGCGGGGCCCGCCTATGCCTTCGAACACCAGTCGGGGATACCGCTCGCGAAGTGCCGCCATCAGGCCGGCGCCGAGAATATCCCCCGATGCCTCTCCCGCCACAATGCCTATACGCAATGACTTAACCACCTATTGATTCGAATATTTGCCCAGGCTCAGCGCACAATACCCCGATTCGAGGAATTTCGCAGCGATTCCAGTAGCGGCACAAGCTCCGCTTGTTTTGCACTGCGCTGCTCCAGCTCGGCAATGGCCTCTTCGAGGGTGAGTCCCTGCCGATATATCACCTTGTACGCCTGGCGAATCGCAGAAATTTGCTCCTTGCTGAAATCGCGGCGACGCAAGCCTTCGACGTTGATGCCTTTTGCTTGCGCCGGGGTGCCCTGTACCGTCACATAGGCAGGCACATCAAATTTTATCCAACTGCCCATGCCGACAAAGCTGTGAGCGCCGATGTGGGAAAACTGGTTGATCAGGGAGTAGCCGCTGAGAATGGCCCAGTCATCCACCACCACGTGGCCGGCCAGCGAGGCGTTGTTGATAAAAATGGTATTGTTGCCGACCACGCAGTCATGGGCAATATGGACGTAGGACATGATCAGGTTGTTATCGCCTATCGTCGTCTCGGATCGGTCCTGTATGGTGCCGCGGTGGATGGTGACACCCTCGCGAATGGTGTTGTTATCTCCTATCACCAGGCGTGTGGGTTCGCCCTTGTACTTGAGATCGGGGGTATCCTCACCGAGGGTACAGAACTGAAAAATCCGGTTGTTACGCCCCATCCGGGTCGGCCCCTTGAGCACCACATGGGACGCGATAATACAACCGGCGCCAATTTCCACCCTGGGACCGACGACGCAGTACGGACCGATTTCAACACCGTCCGCCACCACCGCAGCGTCGTCGATAATAGCGGTAGAGTGTATCACCGGGATTTCTTCTTCTCGGCACAGGTAATCATGGCGGCACAAACAAACTCACCATCCACATGGGCCTTGCAGTCGAACTTCCAGATAGTGCGCTTCGCGGAGACAAAGCTCGCCTCCAGGGTCAGCCGGTCACCGGGCACCACCGGTCGCTTGAAGCGCACTTTATCGACGCCCACAAAGAGATAGAGTGAGTCTTCCGCCACTTCGATATTTTGCGATTCCACGGTGTAGAAACCGAGCAGGCCGGCGGCTTGCGCCATGGCTTCGATGATCATGACACCGGGAAAGATCGGGTCACCGGGAAAGTGGCCCTCGAATATCGGCTCGTTGAAGCTGATATTCTTGTAGGCGACTATTGTTTTTCCCGCTTCCACGTCCACCACCCGATCCACCAGCAGGAACGGGTAACGATGCGGTAAATGCGCTTGAATATCCATCATGGTGGTGTGATTCCCCGGGTTTATTGTCGTTTTACGAGCTGTCGCCACAGCACTAGTCGTTAAGCTTCTTTTCCAATTCGGCCAGCCTGCGCGCCATACTGTCGAGCTGCGAAAACCTGACCGCGGCACGGCGCCACTGGGCACTAGGCATCATCGGTGTACCCGATGACCAGGCCCCCTTTTGACCAATGGATTTGGTCACCATGGTTCGCCCCGTGAGATGCACACCATCGGCAAGCTCTATATGCCCCACGGTCCCGGCGCCGCCGGCCAGCGTACAATTGGCGCCGATGACAGCGCTGCCGGCAATGGCGCAGGTGCCCGCGAGCGCGCTGTTACGGCCGATGCGGACATTATGGGCAATCTGGCACAGATTATCGATGATAACACCGTCCTCGATCACCGTGTCGCCAATGGCGCCACGATCGATCGCCGTGTTGGCGCCCACGGAGACATTGTCGCCGAGGACAACGCCGCCATTTTGCGCAATCCGCACCCAGTTGCCGCCATCCGGGGCAAAGCCGAAACCGTCGCCGCCGAGTACCGCACCGCTGTGCAAGATACAATCCTTACCTATGCTCACATCGTGATACAAGGTGACGTTGGCATGCAAGCGCGTACCCGCCCCCACCCGGCAGCGTTCACCAATCACGCAACCCGGCCCGAGCACCGCCGCGCCATCGATAACCGCGTCGCTCTCAACCACACAGTTGGCGCCGATGCTGGCCTCGCCTGAGACAGTGGCCCCAGGATGCACCACCGCACTCGGGTGAATACCCCTGCCCGCTTGCGGTGTGCAATCAAACAACTGCGATACCCGCGCGTAGGCCAGGTAGGGAGAGCCGCAGATCAGCACCGGACGCTCCGTTGCCGTGGCCATCTGCTCGGTGAGTATCACGGCGGCGGCGTTAGTGGCCGCGAGCTGCGCAAGGTGCTTCTTATCCGCCAGAAAGCACAGCTGGTCTTCGCGGGCAGACGCCAGGGCGCCGATACCCGACACCTCCAGCTCACCCGGGCCACGCAGGCGGGCACCGATGTGCTCGGCCAACTGGGCCAGGGTATAGCGTTTTTCTCGATCTTCCATCCCGGCGTGCCGGCCCTAGATCTCGTTGAGTCGGTGGGTGACTTTAGCCGTAATATCGAAGCCCGGATCGGCGTGAATCGCCGCGCGCTTGTCCATCAACAGGCCGATGTCCTCACTCTTGATGAGTTCGCCGATCACCTGCTTGGCCTGCGCCTGGCGCTGGGCCATGATTTCCTGCAGCACTTCCTGCTCCCTGGCCTGCAGCTTACGCACGATATGCTCCAGGTCGGCCTGCTTCTCCTGAATTTTCTTCTGGAGTGCCTGTTGTTGATCGGCGGTCATCACCGGCCCGTCCTTTTGCAGTTTTTCCACCAGTGACTGACCGTCTTTCTTGATTTTCTCGACATCCTTCATATTGCCTTTGAAATCCGCTTCCTCACGCAGACTTTCAAGACGCTCCTTGGCCACATCGGTATCGACGATAGCGCGCTGTATATCGACCACCGCGATTTTTTCGCCGGCCACTACCAGGCTCGCGCAGGAAGCCATCAAGATTACCACCAGAACTTGCTTAAGTTTTAACACAGACCTACTCCATCTATAAAAAATTATTTAAATCAGTTTAGAAAACCTGCCCCAGGGAAAACTGGAATATCTCGACATCGTCGAATTCGCCCTGCTGAAACGGCTTGGCCAAACTAAAGCTCAGTGGACCAAAGCCGGTGATCCAGGTCAATCCCACGCCCACCGAAAAACGCAATTCCTCGAATGATACATTGAGACAACCCGGCTGGTAAGGACCGCAGTCGCTACTGAATACATTGCCCATGTCGACAAACAGGGCGGTTCTCATCGAATTCTGGTCCTTGATAAACGGCAGCGGGAACAACAATTCCACACCGCCCTCGATCAGCACATTACCACCAAAGGGCGCAAAGTCATTGGCGAATACCGGAACACAGACCAGGTTCCCCGGATTTGGGAACTCCGGCACATCCACGCCCTGGGCTCTTACCTGGGCCATCGGGTCACAGCCTTCCGACAAGCCCGTCGCGGGGTCGATCACGTTGTTCTGTATATAGCTCAGCGGGTAACCGAATACCGGGTTGCCGTTGCCGTCGACGCCGGTCTGGGGGAATTGGCCGACATACTGTGATGCGGGGGTCGCACGGGGGCCCAGGGTGTTGGTCTTGAAGCCGCGCACCGAGCCGAAGCCGCCGGAAAAGAAGTTCTCGAAGAAAGGCAGGATATCGGTGTCGCCGTAACCATCGCCATAACCGAGTTCGGTGCGAAAGCGCAGGGTCCAGGATTTGCTGATGGGGACAAAAATCTGGCCGTTATAGGTCAGTTTGTAAAAGGTCACGTCACTGCCCGGTATGGCCAACTCCAGCGCCACACTCTGGGATGCCCCCCGGGTGGCGAGTTGACCCCGGTTGAGGGTCGACTGGGTCCAGGAGGTGGTGATGGTATAGGTATTGAAACCATCGCCATAGCGGTCGAGAAAGCCCAGTGGCAGATCAGCGCGGGGAAAGAAATCCGATGAGGGATCCAGCGGCCTGACACTATCCGCGGGAAGCCCGCTATCCCTGGCAAACTCGGTGATGACCTGGTCGACGCCGTCGACAGGCCGGGGACTGGCCTTGATTTCCTGCACCGCGCCTGCCCCTACGGTGATATTAGTCCGCTGGGCGCCAAGGCTGAAACCGATGCGCTGGGTCTCGCTGAGTGGATAGCCGAAGTTCATACTGGCGCCGTAGACGTCGGTACTGTAGCTGGCGACGTTGACTTCATCGAGATTGGTCTGGCGGTAAAACAGGCTGAAGCCTCGACTGACACCGTCCTCAGTGTAATAGGGATTGACGTAGCTGAAATTGGCGCTGCGCTGGAAGTTACTGATATTGACGCCGATGCCGACCCGCTTACCGGTGCCGAGAAAATTGTTTTGCTGAATATTACCGCCGAGTATCAGCCCGGTGCCCTGGGCAAAGCCGAGACTGGCGCCGATGCTGCCCGAGGGCTGCTCCTGCACCGTGTAGTTGACGTCGATCTGGTCATCGACCCCGGGTACCTCCGGGGTCTCGACCTCGACGGTCTTAAAAAACCCCAGCCTTTGCAGGCGGATACGCCCCTGCTCGATTTTACTGTTGGAGGCGGTGGCGCTCTCCATCTGGCGCATCTCGCGACGCAGGACCTCGTCCCGGGTACGGGTATTGCCACGAAACTGGATGCGCCGCACATAGGTACGCTGCCCGGGATCGATAAAAAACTTGAGGTCGACGGTTTTGTTCTCGTCGTCGATATCGGGAATCCCGGAGATCTTGGCAAAGGTATAGCCGTCATTACCCAGCCGCCGGCTGATAAATTCTTCGCTCTGGGTGACCAGTATCTGGGAAAACATCTGCCCCTTTTGCACCAGCACGAACTTTCTCATCTCCTCCCTGGGCAGCACCAGGTCACCGGAGAGCTCGACATCCTTGACCGTGTACTGCTCGCCTTCGCTCACATTGGCGGTGATGTAAACGGCCTTGCGATCCGGCGTGATGGAAACCTGGGTCGAATCGATATTGAATTTGATATAGCCCCGGTCGAGATACCAGGACTCGAGTTTCTCGAGGTCGCCCTTGAGCTTTTCCTTGGAGTATTTGTCGTCACCGGTAATAAAGGAGATCATGCCGGTGGTGTGCAGCTCGAACAGACCGAGGAGCTCACCGTTATCATAGGCCTTATTACCGACAATATTGATGTGCTTGATCTTGGCGACGTTACCCTCATTGATAAGGATATTGACGGCGACCCGGTTGCGGGGTTGCTCGACCACCTCGGCCTCGATAGTGGCATCGTAGCGGCCCTGGGATACATACTGACGCTGCAACTCCAGGCGCATGCCCTCCAGTGTCGAGCGCTTCAATACCAGGCCCTCAGACAGTCCCGCGCCCTTTAGCCCGTCAAGCAGGGCCTCGGTTTCAATCGCCTTATTGCCCTCGAGATTGATTTCACTGATCGAGGGCCGCTCGACGACCTGGATCACCAGCACATCGCCGTCACGCGCCAGTTTGATGTCGTTGAAATTGCCGGTGGCAAACAGTGCGCGGGCAGTATTGCGCAGCTCTGACGGGTCGGTGGCATCACCGATATTGATGGGCAGGACGCTGAAAACAGTACCAGCGGATATTCTCTGCAGGCCCTCGATTCGAATATCGGCAATGATAAAATCGTCGGCCCACACATTGACAGCAAAGGCCAATAGGCACGGCAACAGCCAGCTGGATATTCTGTTCATTTAAGCCTTTCAGGAGATGCCGCTTACAGGCGACTTATATCGTTATAGATGGCCAACAGCATTATCCCCAGGATGATGCTGACGCCCACCTGGAAACCCAGGTTCTGCGCACGCTCGGATACCGGACTACCCTTCACCCACTCGAGCAGATAAAACAGCAAATGCCCACCGTCCAGAACCGGAATCGGTAATAAATTCAACACCCCGAGGCTGATACTCAGCAGCGCCAGCACCCCCAGCCAGGACTCGAGTCCGGACTGTGCGGAGGCGGACGCCACTTTAGCAATGGTAATCGGTCCACTCAAGTTTTTTGGTGAAATAAGCCCGGTCAACAGCTTTTTTATCGAGTCGAGGGTAAAAACCGTCAGCGTCCAGGTCTGGTTGATCGCCTCGCCGAAGGCGGTCAGCGGATTGTAGCGAAATTCACGCACCAGCTCCTCCGGGTAGGGCGGCACCACCACCTTGACCCCGACCTGGCCGATGCGCTCACCCTCTTCGCCGGTAACGAGAGCAGGCGTGAGCTCAATGGTGAGCGTATTCTGCTGGCGCTCGATTTCAAGCACTATGGGCTCGCCGGGCCGCGCCCTCACGTATTCGACCCATTGCCCCCAATCGGTCATGGCAATGCCGTCCGCCGAGAGAATCAAATCCTCGGCCAGCAGGCCGGCACGTTCAGCGGGGCTGTCTGCAAGCACCTCTTCTATCCTGGGAGGAATGACCGGCACATAGGGCTCGATGCCGATACCCCCCATCAGGTCGGGCTCCTCGGCACCCAACAGCCAGCGATCCAGCTCAGCGCTGGATTCATAGACCAGGTCGGAATCGGGATAAAGCACGCCGAAGCTCAGTTCGCCGCTCTCGCCCATACGGCGCAACAGCCGCTGGTTGACGGCTCGCCAGGTCGGCGTTTCCTCGCCATCGACCGAGACCACTTCCATCCCCGGTTCGAGCCCGGCCTCGGCTGCCACAGATCCCTGCTCCACCGCGCCGATTATCGGCACCACCCCGGATACGCCCATCACATACACCAGCCAGTACGCGGCGATGGCGAGCAGGAAGTTGGCTGCCGGCCCGGCGGCGACAATGGCCGTGCGGGCAGACAGGGACTGGCGGTTAAAAGCAGCGGAAAGGTCCTCTTCGGCAACCTCCCCCTCCCGCTCATCGACCATTTTTACATAGCCCCCCAGCGGCACCGCGGCGATCACGTACTCGGTTCCACGGCGATCGCGCCAGCTGAACAGGGATTTGCCGAAACCGATAGAGAAACGTAACACCTTGACCCCGCAGCGGCGGGCTACCCAGAAGTGACCAAATTCGTGGAAAGTCACCAGCAGCCCGAAGGTCAACAGGGCGACGGCGATACTGCTAATCATTTCCATAAACGATCAATCCGGGTTCAGGGCTTCTTATAGCTCAGGGCAAACAGGCACGGGCCAGTTCTCGGGCCGCAGCGTCTGCTGCTTTGACTGCGCCAATATCCTTTGGTTCACAGAAATCACCCTGTGACAGCACACTCTCGATGACATCGGCGATGTCGAGAAATCCGATACGGTGCTCCAGAAAGGCGGCCACGGCAACTTCATTGGCCGCATTGAGTACCGCCGCAGCGGTACCCCCTATGCGACCGGCCTCCTGCGCCAAACGCAGACAGGGAAAGCGCTGCAGATCCGGCGCTTCGAAATCGAGCCGTCCATGGGCGATAATGTCCAGGCCGGCCACACCGGCCTGGATTCGCTCCGGCCAGGCCAGGCCGTAGGCAATGGGCGTGCGCATATCGGGGTTCCCCAACTGGGCCAGCACCGAGCCGTCGAGGTACTCGACCATGGAGTGAATAATACTCTGGGGATGCACCACGACCTCGATGTTGTCGGCCGTAGTGTCAAATAAATAGCAGGCTTCGATCAATTCCAGGCCCTTGTTCATCAAGGTCGCGGAATCCACTGATATCTTGCGCCCCATGGACCAATTGGGGTGGGCGCAGGCTTGTTCCGGCGTGACGGCCTCCAGCTGTTCCCGGGCGGTTTGCCGGAAGGGTCCGCCGGACGCCGTGAGAAGGATACGGCGGACACCCAC
>JAUXCW010000101.1 GCA_030618705.1 Gammaproteobacteria bacterium
GATATGATCGATGCCTATATCGCGCTGAAGAACGAGGAGATCGAGTACCTGAACATGACCACTCACCCGGTTGAGTTCGATATGTACTACTCGGTGTAACTCGGCTCTGCTCTACCCAAACCAAGCCCGCTCACCGAGCGGGCTTTTTTGCACATGGACGTGCTTATGCTGCGGGCACATGGACGTGCTAAAGCAGTATTCTCTCAGTCGGCACGATATCGTTCTTCTCACACAGGGCGGGACTTCGTTCCAGGCAAATCCCAAGCTCGTACTTCCCTGTACGAGACCTGCTCACCGGCACACGCTCCTGACACAGAAACCCCTCCCGACCAGCCCCGGGCAATCTTGCAATCCACCCCGCAATGCACCATATTAGTGCGCCGCCTCGACAGACTTGTGCCACGATAGCGCGGCAGCGCCCCCTCGCGGGCAGATAGAGCAACAGCTATGCGGAATGTTCACTATTGGTTCGTTTTTTGCATAAAACGCCTGACAAGATGGTTGAACAGCTCCAAATACGAACTGACAAAACCAGGCGGCCTCCCGCGATAGCCTGGGACGCTCCACCACGACCGGACCACGATGACCACTGACTTCCAAGACAACCCGATACTGGACAGCCTGGCGACTGCCATCATGGTAGTCGACTCGGATCTGCAGATTCGCTACCTGAATTCAGCGGCGGAGATATTGCTGGACTTGAGCGAATCCCGCGCCCAGGGCCAGGCCGTCGACCAGCTGCTGATGGAGAGCGGACAGCCGCTGACGGAAATGCTGCAAACCCTGGAGGGCGGCAACCCCTATACCAAACGCCAGGCCAGCCTCACCCTGGCCAGCGGCCAAAGC
This sequence comes from Gammaproteobacteria bacterium, assembly GCA_030618705.1. GTDB lineage: Bacteria > Pseudomonadota > Gammaproteobacteria > Pseudomonadales > JAHEGP01 > JAHEGP01. The sequence goes on from JAUXCW010000101.1 coordinate 847, forward strand.
CTGGCGGTTGACTACACGGTCACCCCGCTGAAGCAACTCGGCTCCGACTACCTGTTGCTGGAATTCCAGCCACTTGATCGCCTGCTCAAGATAAGCCGTGAGGCGTCGATACTGTCCTCCCAGGAAACCAGTCGCGCACTGATCCGGGGCCTTGCTCACGAGATCAAGAATCCGCTGGGAGGGCTGCGCGGCGCGGCGCAATTACTGGCCAGGGAACTACCCGACCCATCCCTCAAGGACTACACCGATATTATCATCGCCGAGGCAGACCGGCTGAGGGACCTGGTGGATCGCCTGCTGGGCCCCAACAAACTTCCAAAGCACAAACCTCTCAATATTCACCAGGTACTGGAACGGGTCATCAGCCTTGTCAACGCGGAGAGCGGCGGCCGCATCGACTTCGTACGCGACTACGACCCGAGTATTCCGGACCTCCAGGGGGATGCGGGCAAGTTGATTCAGGCCGCACTCAATATCGTGCGCAACGCCATGCAGGCATTCGATGAGGAGCGGCCGGAACACCCCTCTATTTGCCTGCAAACACGGATATTGCGGCAGTTTACCCTTGGGGAGAGGCGGCACCGACTTATTTGCCGGGTCAGGATTATCGACAATGGCCCGGGCATCCCCGAGGACTTACTGCAGACCATTTTCTTCCCCATGGTCAGCGGTCGCGCCGGTGGCAGCGGTCTCGGCCTCTCCATCGCGCAGTCCATCGTCAACCAGCACAAGGGCCTGGTCGAGTGCAGCAGCGAACCCGGCAACACACGATTCACTATATACCTACCACTGGAGCCAATTGATGAGCTATCGTGAGCACGTCTGGATCGTCGACGACGACAAATCCATACGCTGGGTGCTGGAGAAAGCGCTTAACCAGGCCGGAATACACACCAGCTGTTTTGACAATGGCGAAACCGTTTCCAAACGCCTGGACCGGGAGCAACCGGACGCCATCATCAGTGACATCCGTATGCCGGGCATGGACGGCCTGCAGTTACTCGAGGCCATCGGCAGCCGCCACCCGCAATTGCCGGTAATCATTACCACCGCCCACTCCGACCTAGAAAGCGCGGTGGCCTCCTACCAGGGTGGCGCCTTTGAATACCTGCCGAAACCCTTCGATATCGATGAGGCTGTGGCGGTGACCCAGAGAGCCCTGGATCATGCCAGGGAGCAGCGCCAGCCCGAAAGCGAGACCTCGGAGCAGCCCGCGGGCACCGGCATCATCGGCGAGGCGCCGGCCATGCAAGAGGTGTTTCGAGCCATAGGCCGCCTCTCCCACTCCAATATCACCGTGCTGATAAACGGCGAGTCCGGTACCGGCAAGGAACTGGTCGCCCAGGCACTGCACCGGCACAGCCCTCGCGCCAGCGGCCCCTTTATCGCCCTCAACATGGCGGCCATTCCCGGCGACCTGATGGAATCCGAATTGTTCGGCCATGAAAAAGGCGCCTTCACCGGGGCCACCAGCCAGCGCCAGGGCCGCTTCGAGCAAGCCGATGGCGGCACCCTGTTTCTTGACGAGATCGGCGATATGCCCGCGGAGACCCAGACCCGCCTGCTACGAGTCCTGGCGGACGGCGAATTCTACCGGGTGGGCGGCCATACACCAGTTAAAGTCGATGTCCGAATCATCGCCGCCACCCACCAGGATCTCGAGGCACTGGTCGTCAGCAATCGCTTCCGCGAAGATTTATTCCACCGCCTCAACGTCATTCGCATTCATATTCCCAAGCTGGCTGAACGGCGCAGTGATATCCCGAGGCTCGCACAGCACTTCCTGCAACAGGCGGCGGAAGAGCTGGAAGTCGAGGTCAAGGTGCTCACGGTTGCCGCCGAGGAATTTCTCACCCAACTCGACTGGCCGGGCAATGTCCGGCAACTGGAAAACAGCTGCCGCTGGATGACCGTGATGGCGTCCGGCCGCGAGATCATGCTCTCCGACCTGCCGCCGGAGCTGAATCAGCAGCAGGCGGAAGGCGCTACCCCGGACTGGCAGGGCCAATTGCGCAGCTGGGCAGAGCAGGAACTGGCCGCCGGCAGCGAGCGACTGCTGGACAGCGCGATACCGGCGTTCGAGCGTATTATGATCGAGGCGGCACTGCACCATACCCGCGGGCGCCGCCGTGACGCGGCCAACTTACTGGGCTGGGGCCGCAACACCCTGACCCGCAAAATCAAGGAGCTGGCCCTGGATGCGGAAACGGAAGTCGATAGCGAAGAGTCCGGCGACGCCAGCAGCTCACTATAGATGTTCGATATCGTCCTCTACCAACCGGAAATCCCGCCCAATACCGGCAATATCATCCGGCTTTGCGCCAACACCGGCATGCGCCTGCACCTGATACAACCGCTGGGCTTCGAATTGAGCGACAAACAGTGTCGCCGCGCCGGGCTCGACTACCACGAATGGGCGGACGTGCTTCAGCACGCGGACTGGCCGACGTTTATCAAGCGGGTCAATCCCGGGCGAATCTATGCCGCCAGCACCCACGGCCGTGTCAACTATGACCAGGCCCGGTTTCGACCCGGGGATGCACTGGTTTTCGGCCCCGAGACCCGGGGCCTGCCGTCGACACTGCTGGATAGTTTACCGGTAGAGCAGGTACTACGCCTGCCCATGGTGGCCAATAGCCGATCCATGAACCTGTCCAACAGTGTGGCCGTCATCGCTTACGAGGCCTGGCGGCAACAGGGCTTTGACGGGGGCGTCTAATTGGCGGGCTGGCCCTCGGCCTGCTTGGCGAGCGCCTGCTGATAGAGCGCCTCGAAATTGACCGGGGCAATCATCAGCGGAGGAAAGCTACCCTTGGTCACCAGGGTGTCCACCGTTTCCCGGGCGTAGGGGAACAAAATATTGGGGCACATGATATTCAGCACCTGGTGCAACTGCTGGGCGTCAAAGCCGTCGCAGGCGAAGATACCGCCCTGCTGCACTTCGACCAGGAAAGCCGCTTCTTCTTCCTGTTTGGCGGTAATGGTCAGTGTCAACACCACCTCGTAGTTCTTGTCGTCAATTTTGTTGGTCGCCGTATTCAGGTCGAGCTGGACCTGGGGACGCCAAGGCTTCTGGAACGCCTGGTGGCCCTGGGGCGCCTCAAAGGAGAGGTCCTTGATATAGATGCGCTGCAAGGCAAATTGCGGTTGCTCCGGCGTCGCGCCGGGCTGGTTTTCTTCGGCCATTAAATTATTCCTCGTTTGGTTGAGTTAGCCGGGGAGGCGGTCTGGCCGGCCGGGTGCAACATTGGGTCGAGCTCTCCGTCCCGCTCCAACCGGAGCATGTCGGTATAACCGCCGATGTGGGTATCGCCAATCCAGATTTGTGGCACCGTGTGGCGCCCGCTCGATTCCATCATCTGTCGCCGCAGTGCCGGGTCTCGCTCGACCCCGATATCGTGATAGCCGATACCGCGCTCGTCCAGAAACTGCCTTGCACGCACGCAGTAAGAGCACCACGGGGTGCTATACATGGTCACTCGCGGTTTCAGTTGCGGTTTCAGTTGCGACATGGACTTAATTTTTTACCACCGGCATCTGGGAGCCGGTCCACTCCGCCATGCCCCCGGACAGGCGGTAGACGTGCTCAAACCCCCTCGCCCGCAGCTGCTTCGCCACGGCCCCGGTATGCTGGCCCACCTTGCACACCAGCACCAGGGGGCGCTCCTTGTACTTATCCAGCTGGGCGATGCGATCACCAACCTGGCTAGCCGGCAGGTTGACGGCATCGACAATATGCCCGAGACGGAACTCCTTGTCCGGCCTCACGTCGAGCACCACGGCGTTTTCCTTGTTCACCAGCAGTGACAACTGCTGCGGGCTAACCTGTGGCCCTGCCTTGCGTGATTCGTACATGGCGAGGGCGCCGAGCAGTAATGCAAGCATGCCAAACCAATGCCACTGGTAACTGACAAACTGGAAAAACAACTCCATGAAAACAACCTTTAGATGGGGACCGGTTTTAATAGGTAACTGCAGCGAGGCGCAAGTATAAGGCGGTCGGCACCTGTAATCCAGTGGGGCCGCACGCCGGGGCTTTGTTTGAGCCACCGGAAACGGTGGTTAGCGGATAGAATGGGGATGCAAGCCCGCTAGCGCAGGCCCCTGAGTTAACGTTAAAATGCGCGCCCCGCAGGCAGCCGGACAGTGAACAAAGCATGACCCACAATGAAGGCAAGAAAACTGGCAACAAACCGCTGGTTCTGGTTATTCTCGATGGCTGGGGCTATCGGGAGGCAACGGAGTACAATGCCATTTACCATGGCGATACCCCCACCTGGGATGCACTGTGGGAAAACGCACCCCATACACTGATCCAGGCCTCGGGCGTCGACGTCGGCCTGCCGGCGGGCCAGATGGGCAATTCGGAGGTCGGCCATATGAGCCTGGGGGCCGGCCGGGTCCTTTACCAGAACATCACCCGCATCGACAAGGCCATCGAGGACGGTTCCTTCTTCGACAATACCGCCTACTGCCAGGCGGTAGACCGGGCCATGGCCCGAAACGGCGCCGTACACATTATGGGCTTGCTGTCTCCCGGCGGGGTGCACAGCCACGAAAACCACATACTGGCCATGATCGAACTGGCCGCGGGACGAGGCTGTAAAAAAGTCTATGTCCATGCATTTCTCGACGGACGCGATACGCCGCCACGCAGCGCCGGGGCGTCACTGGAAAAGGTCAGCGCGAAACTGGAGCAGCTGCAATGCGGCCGCATCACTTCCGTTATCGGCCGCTACTATGCCATGGACCGGGATCAGCGATGGGACAGGGTGGAACAGGCCTGGAAATTACTCGCCGCCGGGGAATCCCCCCACTCCGCAGCCGACCCGCTCACCGCCCTGGAAGCGGCCTACGAGCGTGGGGAAGATGATGAATTCGTTGCCCCCTGCCGCATCCAGGCCGACGGAGAAGCGGATGGATGGGTAGTCGACGGCGACAGTATCGTGTGTATGAATTTCCGCTCCGACCGCGCCAGGGAATTGAGCCATGCATTCCTCGACCAACAGTTCGAATACTTTGACCGGGGGCCTCGCCTGGAGCTGGCGGATTTTGTCACCACCACCCCCTACGCTGCCGATATCGTCGCACCTTGCGCGTATCCCTCGGAAAAACTGCACAACAGCCTGGGGGAATACCTGTCCGGGAAGGGCCTCAGCCAGCTGCGCATCGCCGAAACAGAAAAATACGCCCATGTCACCTTCTTCTTCAGCGGTGGACGCGAGGAGCTTTACCCCGGCGAGCAGCGGATACTGATCGACTCGCCGAAAGTGGCCACCTATGATGCCCAACCGGAAATGAGCGCGCCGGCCCTCACCGATAAACTGGTGGAGGCTATTCTCGGCGGCCAGTTCGATGTGATTATCTGTAACTACGCCAATGGCGATATGGTCGGCCATACCGGGGTATTCGAGGCGGCGGTGCAAGCGGCAACCGCCGTTGACCAGAGCTTGCGCCGGATTATCGCCGCCCTCGGCGAGGTCGGCGGCGAGTGCCTGATTACCGCTGACCACGGCAACTGCGAACAGATGCTCGACGCCAACGGCATCAAGCACACCCAGCACACCACGGATCCGGTACCGCTGGTTTATGTCGGCCCGCGTTCGCTGACTCTGGCCCAGGGCGGGGGCAAGCTATCCGATATCGCCCCCACGATACTGACGCTGCTGGGCCTGCCGGAGCCAACTGAGATGAGCGGGCATTCCCTCATCGAACTACAATGACAATACAATTTTCAACAACACAATAATCAGCCGGTATCGAATCATTGAAAAAAGCGGGGCTTTTTTTCCTGGCCTGGATCGCATTTGCGGCCACAGCCCAGCAAGACACCAGTCAACAGGATCTGGATCGACTTGAGTCGGCCATCGACGCCCTGCAGCGGGAGTTGGGACAACACCGCGGCAAGCACGATGCGCTACAGGCACAGCTCAGGAAAAGCGAAGTCGCCATCGGCAAGGTCAATACCCGCATCCGCCACAACTCCGCCAAACAACGCTCACTGAAAAAGGAACTTGCCGGCCTGCGGGATCGGCAACGGCAGCTGGAACAAAATCGAAACAAGCAGCAGGTATTGATCGCCGCGCAGCTACGCAGCGCCTATCAACTGGGCCAGCAAAAAACACTCAAGGTCTTGCTCAACCAGGAGGACCCGGCGCTTATATCCCGCGCGATGACCTATGTCGATTATTTCAATCGGGCGCGCATGGCTGAAATCGAACAGTTCAATAACACTATAACTGAGCTGCGAGAGTTGACGCCTGGCATCCAGGCCAAATCGAATGAGCTGAACCAGACAGGCCAGGCGCTGGAGGAGGAGAAGCGTAAACTCGCCCGGCAACGCCAGGCGCGGCAACAAACCCTGGCCAGCTTGTCCAGAACCATCGACGACAAAAATGCTCGACTGCAACAGAGCGTGAAAGATCGTGCCGGACTGGAAACCCTGCTGAACACCGTGGAAGACGTGGCGGCGACCTTCGCCAGTATCGACGACGCACAGCCCTTTGCCAGCCGCAAGGGCAAGATGAAATGGCCGGCCAGCGGCAGGATCGCCAACCGCTTCGGCGCCCGCCGCCAGCAGGGAGGCCTGCGCTGGCAGGGGGTCGAAATCCGCGCCGACGAGGGCAACAAGGTCAATGCCATTCACCATGGCAGGGTGGTATTCGCTGATTGGCTCGGCGGCCAGGGCTTGCTGATCATCATCGACCACGGCGATGGCTACATGAGTTTATACGGCCACAACCAGAGCTTGTTGCGCGAGACCGGTGACTGGATCCGTAGCGGGGAAACCATTGCCACGGTCGGCGAAAGTGGCGGCCGCAATCGACCCGGCCTGTACTTTGAAATCCGCCATAAGGGCGTAGCACGTAATCCGGCGGGCTGGTGCGGATCGTGATTATTCACGCACAGGCTGGGCGACAGATCACGCCGTTATGTTATGATCGACGACCATCTCCGTTATGCAAGGAGGCCCGTAATGAGCTTACGGACATTTCAAATACGGTGCAGTCGTTACCGCTTGTTGCTACTGCCGATACTCATGCTGGTTGCGCTGAGCGCCAGGTCAGAGACTGAAGAAAAACCTGTCGGCCAGCTTCCTTTACAGGAGTTGCGCACTTTTACTGACATTTTCGATCATATTCGTCGCAATTATGTCGAAGACATCGATGATAAAACCCTCCTGGAAAACGCCATCCGCGGTATGTTATCCGGGCTGGATCCCCACTCCTCCTATCTCGACGCCGAGACCTTCGGCGACCTGAAAATCAACACCAAGGGAGAGTTTGGTGGCCTCGGGCTCGAAGTGGGCATGGAAAACGGTTTTGTGCGGGTAATCTCCCCCATCGACGATACGCCGGCCAAGCGGGCCGGCATCGAGAGCGGCGACCTGATCATCAAACTGAACGCCCGCGCCGTAAAGGGCATGTCACTCACCGAGGCCATCGAATTGATGCGCGGCCCCACCGGCAGCGACATCACATTGACCATCGTCCGCGAGGGCAACACCGACCCCTTCAATGTGGTGGTAACGCGGGATGTGATCAAGGTAGCGAGCGTCAGGAGTGAATTCCTTGAGCCGGGTTACGGCTACGTACGCATCGCCCAGTTCCAGGCACAAACCGGCACAGAGACCGCCGCGGCAATTGAAAAGCTGCTTAACTCGAAGCAGGCCCTCAACGGCTTGATAGTCGATTTACGTGATAATCCCGGGGGCATTTTGCAATCTTCGGTGGACGTGGTGGACAGCCTGCTCAACGACGGCATGATCGTCTACACCCAGGGCAGGCTCGACCATTCCCGCGCCGAGTTTCACGCTCGTCCCGGCGACCTGAGCAACGGCGCGCCACTGGTAGTACTCATCAACAGCGGTTCGGCCTCCGCCTCGGAAATTGTCGCGGGCGCCCTGCAAGATCACAAACGCGCCATCATCATGGGCACCAAAAGTTTCGGCAAGGGGTCGGTGCAAACGGTATTGCCGATTGCCGATGACAAGGCTATCAAGCTGACTACAGCGCTCTACTATACCCCGAACGGTCGCTCCATCCAGGCCATGGGCATCAATCCCGACATCGTGGTCGACCGCGCCCGGATTGAAAAACTCGGCAAGCCCAGCGCCATCACCGAGGCCAGCCTCAACGGACACCTGCAAAACGGCAACGGTAAACAGGCCGACAGCAAAGAGCCGGGCCAATCGTCCAGCCACGACCTGCAAACACGTGATAACCAGCTCTACGAGGCGCTCAGCCTGCTCAAGGGGCTCAACATCATGGCCCGCAACAAGCAAGCCGTCAGCGACAACCAGCTGGTCACCTCCGCCATCCCCTAGGGTGGCGTGACAGGGGGTGACTGAAAAATCAAAGGCGAATTTCGACGCCCTGGTCGGCCATAAAGCGCTTCGCCTCGGCGATGCTGTATTCGGCAAAGTGAAAAATACTGGCGGCCAGCACAGCATCCGCGCCGCCTTGCGCCACACCGTCCACCAGGTGTTGTAGATTCCCCACCCCACCGGAGGCGATGACCGGGATCGACACCGCGTCGCAAACCGCGCGGGTCAGGGCCAGGTCAAAGCCATCCTTGGTACCGTCCCGGTCCATGCTGGTCAGCAGAATCTCCCCGGCGCCCAGTTCCGCCATTTTTTGTGCCCACTCCACGGCATCGATGCCGGTGGGCTCGCGACCACCATGGGTAAATATCTCCCAACGCGGCGGTTGCCGATCGACCTGTTTGGCATCGATGGCGACGACGATACACTGGCTGCCGAAGCGCTTCGCCGCCTCATGGACGAATTGCGGATCGTGGATCGCCGCGGTGTTGATACTCACTTTATCGGCACCGGCATTCAACAGGGTACGAATATCCTCGACGTTGCGAATGCCACCGCCCACGGTAAGCGGTATAAACACCTCGGCCGCCATGCGCTCGACCGTATGCACCATGGTGTCCCGCTTTTCATGGCTGGCGGTGATGTCGAGAAAGGTGATTTCATCCGCGCCCTGCTCGTTGTAGCGCTTGGCGACCTCGACGGGATCGCCGGCATCGCGGATATCGACGAATTGCACGCCCTTGACCACCCGCCCCTTGTCGACGTCCAGGCAGGGAATAATCCGTTTAGCCAGGCCCATTACCCACCCCCACCGGAAACCGAATCGCACCAGGCCTGGGCCTCGGCGACATCGAGGCTGCCCTCGTAAATCGCGCGCCCGGTGATAGCGCCGAGAATTCCCTCCCCGGCGACCGTCGACAGCGCTTTGATGTCGTCCATGTCGGTGATACCGCCGGAGGCGATAACAGGGATACCGGAGGCCCTGGCCATGGCGACCGTCGCCTCTACGTTGACGCCTTGCATCATGCCGTCCCGGCTGATATCGGTATAGACGATGGACGAAACCCCATCGTCCTCGAAGCGTTTGGCCAACTCCGTGGCCTCGATGTCGGACACCCTGGCCCAGCCATCTGTGGCCACCATGCCGTCCTGCGCATCGAGACCGACGATAATATGGCCGCCGAATTCGCGGCAGGCCTCGGCGACGAATTGCGGCTCTTCCACCGCCCGGGTACCGATAATGACATAGCCGACACCGGTGTCGAGATAGCGCTCGATGGTCTGCAAAGTGCGAATACC
>JAUXCW010000098.1 GCA_030618705.1 Gammaproteobacteria bacterium
ATCGAATCCTCGTACTCACCCCCCCAGTCCAGCATATAGCCCGGCGGCAACTCGATGGCCTCCATTTGCGGCCTGAGTCGCGCGAACAGGGGGTCGGCCAATTCGCCGGCGGGGTTGCACGAGGCGATGATGGTCCACTTGCGATTGCGGCTGCGAATCATGCTGTTCTCGAACACGGTTTCAAAGCCGTCTACCACTTGGCTGACCGGTACCGAACGATTCAATACCGGGCTCCACACCTGGATGTCCTGCAAATTGCCGACGTCACTGCGCTCCTCCTCGGGGGAGCGCAATTTAATCGGCAATAGCCGAATCCCATCGCGGAAGATACCCACCTGTGCACCCTCGGTGGCACTTTGCAGGAAAGCCGACAGGTCATCCCGGGTAATGCCGAGTTCACGGCCGACCTGTTCGTTGAATATCGGGCGGATCTTCTTTACCGGTTGACGCCAGTCGTCACGTACCTCGATCGCCTCCGGGTCCGCACGCATAATGGCCTGGGCCCGCTCGGACAACTCACGCAAGACTTCGGGGTCCGGCCCGGCAAAGCGCGCCTCGATCTTGGCATCACGCCCCGGACCGATACGCAGGTTTTTGATTTTGGGTTCGGTATCCGGTAACTCGCGGGCTATAAACTCCTTGATCCGGCGCTGGATCTCCGGGATCTGCTCGCGATCCTCTGTGCGCACCAGAATCTGGGAATAGGAACTGAACGGCGATTCCGGCTCGTAGACCAGGGTAAAGCGGGTCAGCCCCTGCCCCACCACCGTGGTGGTTTTCTCGACCCCGGGCAGGGAGCGAATAAAGGCGCCAAGGCGCAGTGTGTCGTCACGGGTCAAGCGGATATCGGTACCCTCCACCTCCCAGGTATCGACGAAGAATATCGGTGTGCTGGCAAAGGGGAAGAAACCCTGTTTGACATGGGTAAAGCCCCAGACGCCGAGGCCAAATAAGGTGAATGCCACGCCGATGGTGAGATAGCGCACCTTGATCGCCGACTTGAGTACATTGCGGAACAGCACAAAGCCCTTGCCACTATAGGCGTCACCGGCATCACCCACTTTCTCATCCGGGCGCAACAACAGCGCACACAACATCGGTGTTACGGTGATGGCGGTAACCCAGCTCAGGGAGAGGGAAATCAGGATGACGTAAAACAGGGAGCGGGCAAATTCGCCGGTATTGTTATCGGAAAGGCCGACGCTGGAAAACGCCAGGATACCGATCACCGTGCCGCCGAGCAGCGCCATATTGGTTTGGCCGACAACCTCGTTGCCGGCCTTTACCGCACTCATGCCGCGTTGGATACGTATCATCATGCCCTCCGACACCACGATGGCATTGTCCACCAGCATACCCAGGGCGATAATCAGCGCACCGAGGGACACCCGCTGCAGTTCGATGCCAAACATATGCATCAGCCACAGCGTACCGCTGACGGTAATCAGCAATACCGCGCCGATAATCAGGCCCACCCGGAGACCCATAAAAAACAGCAGCACCACCACCACGATGATCAGCGCCTCGACCACGCTGATAACAAATCCGGCAACGGACTTCTCCACCTCCATGGGTTGGTTGTAGATATCGTCGATCTCCATACCCACGGGAATGATGTTTTCCAGCTCGGCCAATTTCTCCTCGATCAGGGTGCCGATCTCCACCACGTTGACCCCTGGTAACGCCGCCACCGCGAGCGTGATTGCAGGTTTGCCATTGTGGTACATGAAAATATCGGGAATCTCCTGGTAGACCCGACGAATCGTCGCGATATCACCCAGCCGGACCAGTTTGCGCTCATCGCTGGAAATCAACACATCCTCGATCTCGCTGACCGATTGGAATTCCCCCGTCGGCCAGATGCTGATGTAATCCTCGCCCACGCGAATCCGACCGGCATCGGACACCACGTTCTGGGAGTCGAGTACCCGACCGATGGTTTCCAATGCAATACCCAATTCCGCCAGCTTGGTGCGGGATATCTCAACGATGACCTCCTCGCTGATCTCACCGCCGAGTTGCACCTTGCGCACACCCTTGAGCAGGATGAACTGTTTTTTCAGTTCTTCAGCGGTATCCTTCAGGTCACGCCAGCTATAGCCATCCCCGGTCACCGCCAGGTAAGTACCGAAGACGTCGGCAAAACTGTCGATGACCTGGGGCTCCTGGGCGCCAGGCGGCAGCTTGTGCACCATATCCTTGATCTTGCGCCGTACTTCATCGTAGATATCGGGCATATCCTCCTGGTAAAAACCGTCCTTGAACTCAATTTCGACCTCGGACTGCCCCTCCCGGGATATGGTTTTCTTCAGCCTCTTCAGCTGGCCCAGCTGCTGCATGGCCTCTTCGACGTGATAGGTCACCTCTTCCTCGACCTGCTGTGGGGTCGCACCCGGATAGTTGGTGATGATCTTCGCCTGCTTGATGGTAAAAGCGGGGTCTTCCAGCTTGCCCATCTGCTGATAGGCCGCCAGGCCACCGAACACCATGATCAGCACCAGCAACCAGGTCGTCACATTTTTGGTAATTGCGAACTCAGCGATATTCATGCAAACGGTCTCTTGGCTGCAGGTGGCTCAAACGGACTCTGGTGTGACGGGCTCGGCGTTCGGCGCGAATTGCACCTGCTGCCCCTCGAGCAAAAAGTTAGTGGGCGATGTCACCAGCACATCCCCGGGCTCCAGGCCGTCGAGGACCTCGATGGAATCGCCGGTCAGGCGCCCGACGCGAACCGGCCGCGAGCTGACACTCATAGCCTCCGTGTCGAGCAGCCAGACCTTGGGCTGCATGTAGATGTCACCAAACACCGCTCGCTCAGGGATGTTGAATACTGCCCCGCGCAAGCTGGGCATATTGATGGTCACCGAGGCAGTCATTCCGGGGAGCACATTGAACGCTTCCGGGGGCTCCATCAGGTAGGTCACTTCAAAGGTCTTGGACTTTGGATCGGCTTTTTTTGCAATCTCCTTGAACGCCAGGGGGAACTCGACGCCCGGCGCGGCGCTGAACCTTGCTGTGACAGCAATTCTGTCTTGCCCGGGCGAATTAGCCGCATCTTCCACAAGGATGATCAGGGATTCCGGCACGTCGAATTTCACATCCACGCTATCGCTGCTGCGCAGTGAAAATACCGGCTCCCCAATTACCACTTCCTCATGGTTTTCGACATGTCGCCTGGCCACAATACCGGCGAACGGCGCCCGTAGCACGGTGTACTCCATATCCGCTTTCGCCTGCCCGAGGCTGGCGCTGGTGCGCTTGTAGCGGGCCTCGATCTGGTCGAAATCCCGACGGGTGATATAGCCATCGCCAATCAATTCCCCCGCCCGCTTGAAATCCGCTGCAGCGCGCTTGAAAGCCGCCTCACGATCGGCCAGCACCGTTTTGAAGTCCTGCTGCGCCAATGTAGCCAGCGCCTGGCCCTGTTCGACCTGGTCGCCCTCGGCCACCGACAGTTGCTGTAATTTACCGGCGACACGGAAGGACAGCTCGGCACGCTCGGATGCCTCGATGCGGCCGGGCAGTTGCCGTAAGCCACCCAATTCCGCGCTGCCGATCTCCATGGTGCGCACACTGGGAGGTGGCGCAATCTCCGTTGGAGGCGGCTCCTGGCACGCGCTGAGCAATCCCGACACAGCAATACAAACAAACAATGGCCCGGCGCCGACCGGTGCCCGATACATCCTGGGTTTCATCAGTTTTTCTCTCCGCGCCGCGATTACTCGGCCTGTTCTACCTTGCGCATTTCGTAGAATTTCATGCCCTCATCGAGCATGCCGACACCGGCAATAATGATATTGTCGCCAAAACTGACGCCATCCACGATCTCCACACGACCCCCGATCACCGGGCCGATATTCACCGCCACGGGCCTGGCCGAGCCCGTCTCCGAGTCGTAAAGCCAGAGCCGGGGTTCGCCCTGTCGACGATCGACAGCAGCCTCAGGCAAGTTGATTCTCAAGGTGTCGGCATGCAACTCTTCTATATCTACGCTGACCACAGCGCTCATGCCCGGCAGCACGTTCAATTTGTCCGGTGCGTCAAAGGTCAGCCGTGCCTGGAAAGTCTGGGTTTTGGCATCTGCACGGGTGGCAATTTCCTTGGTACGCAGGGCAAACTTTTCCTCGCTCGCCGCGGGAAACCTCACCCACAGGCCTCCGGCTCTACCCTGCTCTTGATTGAGAGCCAATATACTCATAATCTGCTCAGGGATTTCCACCCGCACTTCCAGCTCGGAGTTATCGCGCAGGGCAAATATTTCCTGCCTGGCGCTCACCTCCTCGAAGTTCTGGATATAACGGCGGGCGATCGTCCCGGCGATCGGTGCTTTCAATTCGGTATAGGAAAGATCGAGCCGGGCTTGTTCCATGGCAGCCAGTGCCTGTTTGAATACCGACTCGAGTTGATCGAAATCGGTGCGAGACAGATGCCCGTCGACCACCAGCACCTTGGCCCGCTCCCAGTCAGCGGAGGCGCGATAGTACTCGGCCTCGGTATCGTCCAGCACCAGTTGGAAGTCAGTGGGGTCGAGGGAAGCCAATAGCTGGCCAGCGACCACGACGCCGCCTTCCTGCACGGGTAACGAATTGAGCTTGCCCGGCACGCGAAATGCCAGGTCCACCCGCTTGCTGGCCTCGATCGAGGCGGGGAAACTGCGCATCATCCCCGCCGCCTCTTCCAACAACAGGGTTTTTACCGGCCGAACCACTTGCCGCTCGACAACTTCACGCCTGGCCTCACAGGCCGACAGCAACAGGCACAGCAAGGGTATCAATATTACGGGAATCGTGGATCTGCTATGCCACATACACTCACTACCTTTTGCTGGAACCGGCATTGTAGGCTGCCCGCAAAGAATTAAGCAAAACTTAGGGGAAAAAGGGGACGCAACCGAATGGCGCTGACTTAAGCAAAAAGCTCCGTCATTCCAGCGTTCTTTTGGCTGGAATCCAGGTTTTAAGGGCGTGGATCCCGGCCTGAAGACTGCCGGGATGACGTGATTCCCGGGGGCTGGTTCGACAAGGGGCTTAAGTCAGCGCCATTGGGGACGCAACCCTTTATAAGAAAATATAAAGGGTTGCGTCCCCTTTTAGGCTTCCAGCATGGCCAATAACTGTTCCAGCAGTTGCAGGCGTTCAATCGGATCTTCCAGCGCCAATAGTTGTTGTTTTTCCTGCTGGCCGACAGGCAGCAATTGCGCCAGTTGATTGGCGACATGGGACGCCGAATGCGGTTGCCCCTCCATGCCCAGCTTGCGCACTGAGGCATGGGCCGCCAGTCGCTCCAGCAGGGGCGGGAACAACTCGAATTCCATCGGCAACCCCGGCTCGGGCTCGGGATCGAACCACTCCACGTTTGCCCGCAGTAGATGGGAGGCATCCTCCGCACTGTCGATAATGCGAAATTTTTGCCGCCCCTCCAGCACCAGACCCAGCCGCCCCTGAGGCAGGGCATCCCAATCCACGATACGTCCGTAACAACCGATGTCCACCAACTCCGGCCGACGCCAGCGCCCGGGCTGGAAAACCTCACTGCCGCTTTTGATCAGTACGATGCCGAAGCCCTCGTCGGCCCTGAGGCAGGACTTCACCAGATCCATATAGCGGGCTTCGAAAACCTGTAACTCGATTCGCCCATAGGGATACAACACCGTGTTTAAAGGAAAAAGTGCAATCTCGTCGGGCATCGTCATGTCGGGCGTCGTCATTACCGCGGCACCGTCGCCAATTCCAGCGCGCTGATCAGTGCCATCGCCTGTGCCGCCGTCTCACCGCACAGGTCGGTCGCCGGCATCAAGCGCTCACAGACAGAAGGTCGCTCCGCCTTGCCGTACAGCTTGCAAGCCATCCGCGCATCCAGCTGGACGCAGGGAACGCCTGCGGGCTTGCCCCCGGGCATACCCGGGATAGGGCTGGAAATCGATAAGGCGATACAACAGGCCCCGCAAGCTACGCGGCACTGCATAGGTCACCCTCCTGCTGCCCGGCAGCGAAGGGCTTGAACACCAGGATCAGCTTGGGCAGCAACAACAGGTTGCCCAGCAAGGTCGCCACCATGGCCACGCCGGTCAACATACCGAAGTAAATACTCGGCCGGAAGTTCGACAACACCAGAATGGCGAAGCCGAGCACGACAATAACCGAGGTATAGTACATGGCCTTGCCGATACTGCCGTGACAGCGGTGCATGGTCGCCAGGTAGTCCCCGTCGCGCCGGAACTCCACGCCGAAGCGATGGACGTAGTGAATCGTGTCATCGACGCCGATGCCGATACAGATGGCGGCAATGGTAATCGTCATCATATCCAGAGGAATACCGACAATGCCCATCCCCCCCAGCACCAGGCCCGCGCCGAGCAGGTTGGGCACCATGGCCACCGCGGCGAGCTTGAGGGAGCGAAACAACACCACGAACATGGCCATGATGGCCAGGAACACCGTCCCCAGGGAAAGGATCTGGGACCGGAACAGACTCTGCAGCATATTGTTATAGAGCACCAGCATACCGGTGAGGTGGACCTGCCCCGGCCTGAAACCAAATTCCTCCACCATGTCCCGCTCTATTGTCTTAAGCAATTCATCGCGACGCAATTGCGGGCTGGTTTCCATGACTCGCAGGCTGATGCGGGTTTGTTCGATATCCTCCGACAGGAAGGGGTCGACCAGCACTTCACTGACGCTGCGGGGCAGGCCGGATTTGGTAATGGCCAATTCGACATTATCGATGTTGTCCCCCGCCAGGTCCTTGCTGATCTGGTAGATCATCGCCAGCGACATGACCTTGCCGGTTTCCGGCATTTGCTCCAGGTACTCGTGTACCCGGCTTATGCGGTCCAAACCGTCGCGGGTAAACCAGACGCTGGTCTCCACGCTGCCGCCGTCATCATCGAACAGGTCTTCCTCATCGTAGTCATCCCTGGAGGTGGTGGGCGCCTCCAGGTCGAGATCAGCATCGATGATCACTTCCAGCGGGATGGTGCCACCGAGCTCCCGGTCAATGATTGACATGCCCTGGTAAATCTCGGTGGTGTCGAAAAAATTGTCGATAAAACGGTTTTCGACCTGCAGGCGGCTGATCCCCCAGACAGAAGTCACCGCCAGCAGCACCGACACCAGCAGGATAACAGTACCGTGTTTTTCCACGGCAGCGGCAAAGTGCCGGGTCAGGGGCTTGTGCTCTTTCGCGGCGACAATCTGCGACCGCGGTAACAACATCATAATCGCGGGGAACAGCACGAAGGATGTTAACAGGGCGACGCAGACGCTGATGCTCATAATCCAGCCGAAATCGATCACCGGCCGAATATCGCTGACCACCAGGGTGGCAAAGGCCACCAGCGTGGTCAGGGTAGTGTAAAGGCAGGGTTTGGCCATAGTATTCAGGGCGCCCAGTACCAGCTGCCTCTGGGAGGCCTCCGGGTCCGCCGCGGCCAATTCACGATAGCAAACAATCAGGTGCACCAGGATGGACAGGTTGATAATCAACATGATGGCGACAAAATTGGAGGAGATGACGGTCAGGCGCCAGTCCACCCAGGCTAACCAGCCGATGACGGCCAACGCGGACGCGGCGCAGATCGACAGCGGCACCACCACCCAGCGCACCGCCCTGAAGATAATTACCAGCAAAATAACGATAAACAAGCCACTGCCTACACCGAATACCAGCAGGTCGCTCTGCACGAAAGCGATAAGATCGACGGCAATCATCGGCACCCCACCGAGATAAATGCGCGCCTCGCCACGGTATTGATCCAGCACCTGCCGTACCTGCCTGACCACCCGCTGTTGCTCTTCGTTGACCGTGAGCTTGTAGTCCTTGAAGTCCTGCTCGACCTTCTTCAGGGCCCGCCTGTCCTGGGCCACGAGCGGCCCTTCGTGCTTTATGCCACGCAGTCTTTCGCGAACATCGAGCAGGGCAAAGTAGGTTTCATCACGCTGCAGGTTGACTTGCAGGGCAGTGATGGAATTGTCTGCATTGGTCAACAGGTCCCGGTAAATCGGGCTGTGTAAAAACTCCTGCGCCGCCAGTTTCCGGTCGACCGCCGGGTCGGCCAGGGTCGGAAGATCGTCAGACAGCTGATTGAGCGCCACTTTCGGGCTGTAGAGCAGGGGCACATCGAGAATACTCGCCACCGAGGAGACGCCCTCGATCGCCGCCAGCTGATCCTGCAATCGCCCGAGGCGATCCAGTACCGGCTGGCTGAATAACTCGCCCTCGGGCTCGACTACCACCAGCAGAAAGTCCTCGGTGGCGTAACGCTTGCCGATCTCGCGAGCGTAACCCAGTGACTTGTCCCCCTGCAAAACCAGGGAATCGGCAGAGGCGTCGAACTTGAGCTGGGGCGCATGCCAGGCCAGTAGCGCCAACAGCGCCAGGCTGATAAGTAAAACCAGCTTATAGTGTTTCTCGATCAGTTCGAAACCGCGGTAAATGGGTCGCATGACTCTCTCTATACCCGTAATTGCTGGTCATTGGCCAGCATCACCCGGGAAATATCCAGTAAACCCAGCGGTCGACGGTTCTTCAGGGCGATAGCTTTGGCCACGCTCACTGAATCGTCTCGCTGTGATTGGGTAAGGCCTCGAGTAAACGCTGGTGGATACCCTCGAAACCGCCGTTGCTCATAATGACGATATGATCGCCATCAGTGGCCTCGCGGCACAGGGCGTCGATAATCTCGTCGACCCGACGAAAAATTCGCTGCCGACCATCGCTCATATCCAGGCTGTCCGCCAGGTCCCAGTCGAGCCCCGTGGGCTGGTACCACCAGGCAAAATCCGCCTCGGCCACCGATGGGCTGAGGGTATGCTTGTGAGTCCCGAGCTTCATGGTATTGGATCGGGGTTCGAGTACGGCAAATACCCGCGCCGCACCGACTCGATGGCGCAAACCGGCAAGTGTGGATGCGATAGCCGTCGGGTGATGGGCGAAGTCATCGTATACCGTAATGCCGCCGACGCCACCGATCACCTCCATCCGCCGCTTGACGCCCTGGAAGCGACCCAGGCTGGCAACGGCCGCTGCCGGCTCGACGCCAACATGGTGGGCCGCGGCGACGGCAGCCAGGGCATTGCTGATATTGTGGTCTCCCAGCAGATCCCAGATCAATTCGGCCACCGCTTGCCCCTGGTACATTACGCTGAAGTGACTACCATCGGCCGTTTGTTTTAGCGCGCTCCAATCCGCCTCCCCCTCGCACGAAAATGTCACCCCGGGGGTCCAGCAGCCCCGCTCCAGCACGGCACTGACGTTGCGGTCCGCGGCGGGACCAATAATGCAGCCCGAGGCCGGCACAATACGCAACAGGTGGTGGAACTGTGTCTGGATTGCAGCCAGGTCGGGAAAAATATCGGCATGATCGTATTCAATATTGTTGATCACAAGGGTTCTGGGGTGATAGTGAACAAACTTGGAGCGCTTGTCGAAAAAGGCCGTATCGTACTCGTCGGCCTCGATGACAAAGTACTTGCCGCCACCGATATCGGCGGATACGGAGAAATTGCCCGGGATACCGCCGATCAGGTAACCCGGCTGCAATCCGTTGTCCTCCAGTATCCAGGCCAACATGCTGCTGGTGGTGGTTTTGCCATGGGTGCCACTTACCGCCAACACCCAGCGCTGGCTCAACAGCTTATCACTCAGCCACTGCGGCCCCGAAGTATAGCGCAGGCCCTGGTCCAGCATGTACTCCACCGCGGCATTGCCCCGACTCATGGCATTGCCCACCACCACCAGGTCCGGCGCTGGTTGCAGGTGTTCGGGCTCATAGCCCTGCAGTAGCTCGATTCCCTGCTGCTCGAGCTGGGTACTCATGGGGGGATAGACATTGCTGTCCGAGCCCGTCACGCGATGGCCCAGTTGGCGGGCTATCAACGCCAGGCTACCCATAAACGTGCCACAGATACCCAGAAAATGTAAGTGCATCAACTCCCCCTGATAGGCCGGTAACGGTAGCTACCACATCGGGCAGGGCGCATAGTAATACCATGGCCGCGAAAATTTCACGATGATAGCAAAATCCCCGCTGCCACAGTGGCAGCGGGGATTTTGCTTCAGTGCTTAAGGATAGCTTATGTCTAGAGTAGTGGCGCGATAACCAGGCTGACAATCGCCATCACGTTGATGAGGATATTCATCGCCGGACCGGAGGTATCCTTGAACGGGTCGCCCACGGTATCGCCGACGACGACGGCGGAGTGCACATCGGAGCCCTTGCCGCCAAGATTGCCCTTCTCGACATGTTTCTTGGCGTTATCCCAGGCACCCCCAGCATTGGCCATCATCAAGGCCAATAAGACACAGCCCAACAGGGCGCCACCCAGGGCGCCGCCCAGAGCCTCGGGTCCAAGACCAAAACCGATGATGGGGGGCGCGGCCACCGCGATAAAACCGGGTAACAGCATTCGGCGCAGCGCGGCGGGGGTCGCGATATCGATACACCTGGCACTGTCCGGATCGGCCTTGCCCTCCATCAAACCCGGGATCTCCCGAAACTGGCGGCGAATTTCGACGATCATCTCCATCGCCGCATCCCCCACCGCGGTCATGGTGATAGACGCGATCAGGAAGGGAATCAA
>JAUXCW010000193.1 GCA_030618705.1 Gammaproteobacteria bacterium
GGAATATTGAAATCCCGCTCCAGCAGGGTCGGCAGCAATCCGAAGCAATCGTAGGCCGCGTCGAGCAGCGCCCAGACCGGGTCGATCACATCGGCGCCGTGGGTGTCGACACACAGGTCCTCGGCCTCCACATAGTGGCCGGCAATATGGATATAACAGGTGCGATCACCGGGCAGCGCGCGAAGGAACAGCAGCGGGTCGTAGTCATGATTGATGCTGTTGACGTGGATATTGTTGACATCCAGCAACAAGTCGCAGTCCGCCTCGGCGACCACGGCGTTGATAAATTCACTCTCGCTCATTTCCCGGGCCGGCGCCGCGTAGTAGGAAGCATTCTCCATGGCGATACGCTGGCCGAGAAAATCCTGCACCCTGGCAATACGAGCGGCGACATAGTGCACGGCTTCTTCGGTAAACGGCAGGGGCATCAGGTCGTAGAGATGGCCGGTGTCGCCACAGTAGGTCAGGTGCTCTGAGTAGACCGGACACTGGTGTCGCCGGATAAAATCCCGGATACCACCCAGCAGATCCCAGTCGAGCTCTCGCTGGCCACCGATATCCAGCGATAAACCGTGTAGTGCCACCGGGTACTGTTCCGCTATCTGGCGAAACTGTTTTCCCAGACGGCCACCGATGCCGATCCAGTTTTCCGGAGCGACTTCCAGAAAATCGATATCACCAGGGGGGGCTGACTGTACCTCATCCAGAATGCTTCGCCGCAACCCCAGGCCCGCCCCACGCAGGGGGGGTCTGGTTAGCGGCGAGGCCGGTCGGCTCAATTACTTACCCTCGCCACAGCTACCTTCTTTACCGGCCTTGTCACCGCCACAGTTGCCTTCCTTGGCCGCTTTATTGCCACCGCAGTTGCCTTCTTTACCGGCCTTGTTCTCCCCACAGTTACCCTCTTTAGCCGCCTTGTTGGCGCCGCATTTGCCCTCGCCGCACTTGCCTTCTTTGGCGGCCTTACCCTCCTTGTTGGCGCCACATTTACCTTCGCCGCACTTGCCCTCCATCTGTTTGCCGTAGTTTTCCAGATCGTAGCCGGAAGCGAGCTCGCTGGCGGAAAACGGGTTATGGGTATTGCTGGCGCTTGCCACCGGAGTGATCGCACTGGCCAGGAACGCCGCGCCGAGAGCCGTGACTACCGGCTTGAAAGATGAATTGGACATAAAAAAACTCCTTACATTATAAATTAACCCGTAAGCGGGCCAGTGATTACCATATCTAGCTGGTTTCCCGGTATAAACCGACCGACCAGGGTCCCTATGGTTCGTGCACCAGTCGTATAGCTGCCTGATGTTATGTGTTATGACAGGCGATGTCGTAGTGAGTTTCACCTATTTGAATTTTTTTCCTGACTCACCGCCAAGGCCTGCCACCGCTGCCAGGCCTTGTCGAGCCGTTTGCCGGATACCGCTTTACGCGCGCCGATATCCTGTGCAAACAGCGACAGGCGAAATTCCTCCAGCAACCAGCGATACTCGAGCAACAAGGGCGATTGCGCCAATTCTTCAAAACTGTCTCCCGCGATATGTTGCAAGCGGGCAACATGGGGGGCGATTTGCGCCGTCGCCATACTGTCTTTTTGCTGATGACCTGCCAGTTTGTCGATGCGGCTGACAATGCCCCGCAAATAACGTGAATACTGCCGGATACTATCAAAGTCGGTCCGCTTGAGGAAATGCGGACCGAGCAAGCCCGCCAGCTGTTGACCGATATCGTCGATGGCATACTGCCAGACTTTTCGCTGCAGGGCGCCAAGCCGGTCATGGATATCACTGTGCAGCGAGATAATCTGCTGCAACCGGTCGTGGTACTCATTGGCCGTCGAAACGAGCCCGCCCTTGCAGGCCAGGCCAATGGCCTCGAACTCAGCCGCGGCGGTGGGAAAGTCTCGCCCCTCGACAAACTGGTGTGAAAATACCGCCAGCAGGTAGTCATCGAGCAACTCATCTCTCTGGGCAAGTTTCCCCAATTGCAGTTCGAGCCTGTTGCCGCGTAAAAACTCTTTCCTGACATACCGGGCCTGTTGCGGCATGGCGAACATATACAAACGCGCCAGCGCCAGGCGGGTCTGCCGTCGAGCATCCTCCGGGCGGTCGCAGTTCTCCAGTACCACACCGTCCCCGCGATCCACCAGCGCGGGATAGACCAGTAATTCGACATCACCGTGGACCAACTTCCTCGACTCCGGCAATGCGCCAAACTCCCAGCTCCGGTAACACACGCTATCGAGCTGTGGATCGATGCGAACTATTTCTGCCTGTAAACTCGGCCGCAGGCGCTGCACCAACACGGCTAAATCCCGACCGCTGTCGATTGTTTTCCCGCCGGCGTCTATCACAGCAAAGTGCATGTGGTAGAACGGGTCGAGCTTATCCGGTCGCCAATCGGATTCGTCGATCACGACCCCGCTCAGGGCCTGCAGCGAGTGGCCCAGGGCAGCGCAAAGTGACCCCTTATACATCGGCAGCCCGGCCAGCACCCGGTCCACCGTATCGGGCACCGGCACGAAGCGCTTGCGTAGTTGCCTGGGTAGGGACTTCACCAACTCGATGCACTTATCCCTTAACAGGCCCGGCACCAACCACTCGAAGCGGGCCGGATCCAGTCGGTTGAGTGCCGCCAGCGGCAGTAATACGGTAACGCCGTCGGCGGCTTTTCCCGGGGCAAAAGTATACTTTAACGGCAGCCGCAGATCCGCCGCATCGAGGGTGTCGGGAAACTGCTGCTCGATTCCCTGGTCGGGCTCGCTGCGCAGCAGTTGTTCCCGTTCGAGGTATAACAGCCGCGGCGTTTCTCGTTCGGCACGTTTGCGCCACTGGTCCAGGCTCGCTCGACTGTAAATGCCCTGGGGGATTTTTTCATCGTAGAAGCGTTGCAAGGCCTCGTCATCCATCAGCAAACCCCGCCCCCGCAGACGGGTTTCGAGCTCGCCGATTTGCCCTATCAGGCCCTGGTTATGTCGCCAGAAGCCAGCATCGCTAGTGTAATTGCCCTCGACCAGGCCACTGCGGATAAAAATCTCCCGTGCCACCACACCATCGATGGGGCCGTAACTGACCTGGGTGTTCTCGCTGATGACCAGGCCGAACAGGCTGGTCTTCTGCGCCACCATCACCGCCTGCCGGCGGCGACTGAAATGCGGCTCACTGTAGCTATGGCTCAGCAGATGCTCCGCGGCGGCGACTATCCACTGTGGCTGTATCGCCGCATTGATGCGCGCATAGACCACCCCGGTATCCACCAATTCTGTCGCCATCAACCACGGCGGCGGCTTCACCGCCAGGCGCGAGCCGGGAAACAGGCGAAATTGCCGATTGCGTGTACCCCGGTATTCCCTGCGCTCCTGGCGCTGCCCGATATGGCTGAGAAGTCCGCACAGCAGCGCCTGGTGAATCGAGTCATCGGTGGCCGGCTCTGTACCCGCCACGATACCCAACTCCCTGCACACCAGGGTGAGTTGATAGTGCAGATCACGCCATTCGAACATCCGCGACAGGGACAAAAACTCCTTTTTACACAGCTTGCGCAAAGCGCTCTTGCTCAGCTCCTGGCGTTTTCCCTCGAAATGATTCCATAATTTGATAAGCGCGACAAAATCCGAATTGTCGCTGTGAAAACGACTATGTGCCTGATCGGCGGCTTGCTGTTTGTCCAGCGGACGCTCCCGGGGATCCTGGATACTCAAGCCGGCCGCCACGATCAACACCTCCGCCACACAGCCAAACCGCTTCGACTCCAGTAACATTCGCGCTACTCGGGGGTCGGCGGGGATACGGGCGAGGGCCTTGCCGACGGCTGTCAGCTGCCCTCCCTTGTCGGTTGCCCCCAGCTCC
Organism: Gammaproteobacteria bacterium; assembly: GCA_030618705.1. GTDB lineage: Bacteria > Pseudomonadota > Gammaproteobacteria > Pseudomonadales > JAHEGP01 > JAHEGP01. The sequence goes on from JAUXCW010000193.1 coordinate 3,840, forward strand.
TGCAACAGGCTGTAGCCATCCCGAACCATGCGCGGATCCGGCGCCTCGATGAACGGAAACTGGTCGATATCGCCGAAACGCATGGCCGTGAGTCGAAGGATGACCGATGCCAGATTGGTGCGGTGTATCTCCGAATCGGTAAACTCTGGACGCGCGTTGAAATCCTCCTCGCTATACAGGCGAATACAAGTGCCGGGGGCCTGCCGCCCACACCGGCCACTGCGCTGCTGCGCACTGGCCTGCGATATGGGCTCTATGGGGAGGCGCTGGACCCGGCTACGGTGGCTGTAACGCGAGATTCTGGCAACGCCGGTATCGATAACATAGCGAATACCGGGAACCGTCAGCGAGGTTTCCGCCACGTTGGTGGCCAATACCACCCGCCGCCCCCGGCGGCTCGATGAATCGAACACCCGGTTCTGCTCGGCTCGACCCAGCCTTGCGTAGAGGGGCAGGATATCCCAATGGGGAAAATTCGCTCGCCGCAAAGCCAGTGCGCACTGGCGAATGTCTCGCTCACCGGGTAGAAAAACCAGGATATCGCCCTGCCCTTGCCCCCTGCCGACGCTTTCCATCTGCACGATGTGATGACAGGCCTCCAGAACCCGGGCAGCAAGATCGATGTCCCGCGTCTCTTCCGGAGCCGCGAGATATTCTACCTCGACCGGCCAGGTTCTACCGGAGACATCGATCACCGGAGCACCGTCAAAATAACGGGAAAAGCTCTCCACATCGATGGTGGCCGATGTGACTACCAGCTTTAAATCCGGTCGCCTCGGCAACAGCGTCTTTAAATAGCCCAGTAAGAAGTCGACATTGAGACTGCGCTCGTGCGCCTCGTCGATGATCAGCGTGTCGTACTGATCCAGAAAACGATCCTTTTGTACCTCCGCAAGCAGGATACCGTCGGTCATCAATTTGACCAGAGTGCGTTCACTGCAGTGATCGGCAAACCGCACCTGGTAGCCCAGCAGCTCACCGACCGGGGTATGCAGTTCGTCGGCAATTCGCGCGGCAACGGTCCTGGCGGCTATCCGCCGCGGTTGGGTATGACCTATTCGGCCACGCACGCCCCGGCCAAGTTCCAAGCAGAGTTTGGGTAGCTGGGTAGTTTTACCGGAGCCCGTGGCGCCCGCGACGATAATCACCTGGTGTTTATCCAGGGCGTCGAGGATACGCCTGCGCTGGGCCGTTACCGGCAATTCCGCCGGATAATCCAACGCGGGCACCGATTGCCGACGCCGCTCCACCCGGGCAAGAGAAGTGTCCACCAGCGCCACCAGGCTCGCCTCGAGACGGTCCGTCGCCTGCTGCCGGCTCTGCCGACGACGTATTTCCTGTTGCAGCTGCGCGCAGCGATAACGGTCCCGCGACATAAGCTCCGCCGGCAGTCGCTCCTGCAAATAGTGTGCTTCCAAAGCGATTTCCTGTGTCTATAAGAGTACCGATAATCGGTGGGGCAGATAGCTCTGTGGCGACCGTGGTGCCTGCGCGGCAAAAACGCACGTTAGCGACACCCTCCAGGCCTGTCAATCCCCTACTGCAAGCATGATTTTTTCCGGTCGGATTCTTTCCGGTGGGTGAGAAATCCGTATAATGGGATCGGTTTCAAAATTTTCCCCAGCGAGTCTAATTGCCATGAGCCAGAGTCCCCTCCCTGCCGAGAATCAATTACGCCATCGCCTGGGTATTCCTGAAGATGCCGAGCGAGTGCTGATCTTTTCTGAGACAAGCCATTGGGACCCCAATTGGCTGTTTACAGCGCAAGAGTATTTCGAGCGGTTTGTCCGCCACAACCTCGACCAGGCCATCGAAGAATTGCAGCGGGAATCACGTCGCGTCTATTCAATTGAGTGCATGTTCTTCTTGCGAATGTACTGGGATCGCTATCCTGCGCAGCGAGACGCTATTCGCGAGTTGGTCAATACTGGACAGTTGCGCCTGACCAGCAGCGGAGTGACCACCGCCGACACGATACTACCAGGCTCAGAGGCTATCTTGCGCGACCTGCTCATCGGCCAGGAATGGCTGCGCGCGAACGGGATGGAACAAGAACCCGGGCTGGCATATTTTGCAGATAGTTTCGGTTGCACACCGACTCTTCCCTCCCTTTTGAACGCAGCCGGTTTTGATCACGTGGCCATCACGCGTATTGATGGAATGTATTTCCTGGGCTGCGATGTGGAATTTCCCGGACGATTTCCCAGAGCAAGCTCAAGTGCGGAAACACTGCTGACCCAGGAGCGCAGTCTCGACTTTGTCTGGCGCGATCAAAATGGCGCCCAGGCCTTGTGTCACTGGAATGCTTTTACCTATGGTCAGGGGGATATGCTCGCCTACGGCGGTGTGGCCCGTGTGTATCTTGCCAACTTTTCCTTCCCCATGCGATCCGACCGCCATATTGCGCGCCGCATCAAGCAGTATGTCGCTAAACTTGCTCCCTTGAGCCGCACGCCTTACATGCTCTGTCCGATTGGTTTTGATTTTGTCGAGCCAATCCCCGATCTTGTCGCCTTGCTGGATCGCTATAATCACAATCATTATCCCAAAACAGGGGTCTGGGCAGTCAACGCCGGGCTGGACGATTATCTTGCCCTAATTGAACCTTATCAGGATAAACTTCCCGTCTTGGAGCTTGATCCCAATCCCTACTGGACGGGTTTCTACACCGCCCGCCCAAGGCTTAAACAACGCTGTCGAAATCTGGT
>JAUXCW010000145.1 GCA_030618705.1 Gammaproteobacteria bacterium
ACGCACCACCGGAGCTTGTTCCTCCGGTTCACCACCCCCGCATCCGGTAACGAGCGATCCGGCCAACGCTGTGATAAGGGTGACGACCATTCTCCTGGCGATGTGATTCATATTTTTACAACCCTCTTCGGCAGACCACAACCAGACACGGCCACCTCAACAATCAACTTGCGTATTCTTTTCTTGTAAGAGGTTTCGTTCACTCATATTTGAAGATTGTGGAGTTACTTTCTAGCGGCCTGTCGACGGATTATCGTTTTCGATACCGATTTGTAGTAGACCTCCAATGCAGCACTGATTTCTTCGCCAGCGGGAAGAATATGCTGGCGGTTGCCCGCGACGATATCCGGGTGATTCTCAGCAAGCTGTTCGGCGTTGTCTATACAGGCCTGTTTCAATTCGCTGCCTTGCTCCAGAATGCTTGAGATCAGCCCCAGGTCTAATGCCTCCCTGGCCGTAATCACTGCGCCCTGATTGGCGAGAGCCAGTGTTTTCCCTGTGCCAATATAGCCGGGCATCAAGAGCGTGATAGATGGAGACGACGGAATGCCTGTATTGACATTATCAAATGAAATGGTGGTGTCGGGGGTCGCAATTCGTAAATCAAACAGCAGCGTAAGGCCAAGGTACTCGGCACTTATACGCCCTTGCAGGCCAGCTACCATTGGTTTGCCAAATGACCTCAGCGCCAGTAGACAAAAACCGAGTGTGTTCCTGAACCTGGCCATCAACACCTCATGCTGGTAGCCGTAAGCCCGGCCACCCGCTGCATAGTGTTCATCGTCATCATTGATGAGTTGGCTCAACTTATTAAGGTCCGCATGGCTATCCCACCGGCTGTCTTTTATCTGAATATAACCATTCAGGCTGTTTGCCTCGCTCGCTGCTTGCAGAAGATTCTGGAAACTCAAACTGGTTTTCGGGTCCGTGAGAATATCCATGGCCAGGGCCTTGAGCCGGACCAGCAATTTAGCCCCCACCAGACTTGAGTCAAAACTTTCCGTAGTGAATTCGAGCTTACTCATATTATTATCCTGCCCACCAACAGGGGGCATGAAATTAAGCGACATTTAACCTCAAACGCTTCCGTACTGATTGAGCCGTCGGCGTTTTCGATTGTAATCCACTTCTATGGATTCGAATACTGTTTTTCGCATATTCTCCCGAGCGGGGGAGAGCCATTTATCAAAGGCAGTTTCGTAGAGCTTCCGGTCGTTGGCGAAGCGACTGATGCAAGCCTGTATGCAGGTATTGAGCAAGCATTCACTCCCGACGAAGCCACGATAGTTGCATTGCATTGCATTGCATTGCATTGCGCCTGTGCCTTGATTGACAGTTGCGCTGCCTGCTAAACGGGGTTAGATTGCCTCTTAGGTATTTACGCCATACATTCAGGGGAAACGCAATGAACTTGCTTGATGCATTCTGGTCGATATTCGTATTTTTCCTTCTGGTCGCCTGGATATGGGTTGTCATCGGGGTAATCAGCGACGTTTTTCGCAGCCGCGATTTGGCTGGTGTGTCCAAGGGACTATGGGTGTTATTCATCATTGTTATCCCGTGGTTGGGCGTATTGAGCTATGTAATCATTCGCGGCGAAGGGATGCAGGAACGCAACATGCAGGCTCTAGCGGATGCCGGTGAAAGACAGCAAGCATATATACAGAGCGTAGCGGGTACTTCAACCGCAGATGAGTTATCCAAGCTGGCCGAGTTGAAGGAAAAGGGTGTTATTACCGAGTCTGAGTTCGCGGCCCAGAAAGCCAGACTACTCAGTTAGTGCCCGCACGGAAGGCCGGCCCCGCGGAAACGGCAGTTTACGGAGAGGTTACGTATCCCGGAGGAGGCTGGGACCCCAAAACCTGATCAGCCTGACACTCGGCGAGAGAGGTTCTGACATCTAAGAATTCGCACGGGAGCTCGGCATGAGCCAGCGGACACGTTATTAAGCGACATTGCCCACCCCACCGCCAGCCGCGAGTACAGGTCGAGAATAATAGCCAGGTAGAGCCAGCCTTCGTCGATCCACAAATACGTGATGTCACCCACATACTTCTGGTTCGGTGCTGTAGCCGTGAAATCCTGATTCAGCAGCTTAGCTGCGACCGCCAGATTGTGCTTGGAATTGGTGGGCGCCTTAAACTTCCTGGCAGATTTCGGGACACCGACCTTCTCAGTCAAGGCTAAAGCCTCGTCCTTGAACTCCTGTGGTTCCGGCTATGCCGCGTCAGGCGACGTAGCCACGCACCTTACCAGGGTCGTTTGCCCCTGGTTTTATAGGGAGATTCGAATTCTTCATTGTGCTGGATCAGTTGATATACGACTACTTGCAGCATGCTAATTCGTTGCTCCAGTAAACGGATGATGGCATCTTCATTCGGCGAGGACATGCGCCCGCATACCTCTACCAACGATATATATTGTCGATCCATTTCCTCCGCGCTACTTTTTACCGCAGCGAGATGTTGCTGTATCAAAACATACCTCTTCTCGAGGTCCTCCTCTACCCTTATTTGGTCTATGAGACCTTGCATGTTGTCTTTATTCGCAGTTAATGCAGTAATTTGCTCAGAGTCCACTTTGCACTCCGGTGCCATTTCCGCTCTTGCGGAGCCGAGAAAAGCCTGGGCAGCAAGGGCCAGGGATATAACGAATATTTTTATATGGCTCTTCATGGATTGCGTCCTCATGTTATCAATTGTTACAGTTTAGTTTCGCTTGTTACTTGCAACTTTACCTCAGGCCGACAAGGCATAAAATGCGGCGCCGGCTGTCCCCCGAATATCGTGAAGACTTCTATCATTACCGTCCAGTCGTCAGTAGGGCTTACACCCAAATGGCAGCCGGAAGGGAGATTCATGATAACGCAATCAGTGAGAGTGGTCACGATAATCGCTGTACTGATTTACACGCTATGTGATGGAAATCGGTGCTGGAGGAGTACCTGTGCCCGGGGCTGCGCACATAAGCTTGTGCAACCGGTATTTGTTAGCGAAGACGGTCTGTAGCGGTATTGGTCCCGATGGAAGAATACAGGTATTCGATGCCTGTTTCGTCGAGTTCCTGCATCTTTTTTTGTGTCCAACCGCCGTTGTCGTGGTTACATGCGCAGGTCTCAGGCGCCGGGCCTATGCCGGCGGTGCTACTGAAATGGATCAGCCACGCCTGGTATGTGCTAACACCGATCAACAGTGCCAGCAGTAGGTTTTTCATCGAGGGAGTCCCCTGATTATTATAATTTTCTGCGCCCGGGTGCTTAGCTTACCTCACGAGTTCAGTGGGCTTTTCTATTTGGTAAATTGCGTCGTCAATATGTTCCAACTGGCTTTCGATCACGGCCCGGGCATCGTGCAGGCCGCGATTATAAAAATAGGAGCCGATTTCCTCCGCGAAAAAATCCAGCAGGAAGACGGCGTCAAACTGACCGATATCCTGCTCTAACTCCTCGCGAAAATAGAGCTGTATTTTGCCGGCGATGATATCTTTTTCTTCGCTGGTAAATTCTATTGTGGACATTGATGGCACCACTGTGTGGAAATGTTACGAAAGGCGTGGAATATAGCCCACTCTGCGGCGGTATTACACCTGCAACACATAGAATCAACAACTTACTGGATGATTCGTTTCACTCACCCTTCGGGTCGCCCGTAGGGCGTTCAACGCGGCAAGCGCTTTTGTCCAGCCTGCGCTGGAATGACGAAGCTATGTGTTTCCGGGGGCCGGCCTTCCGGATTCGCACTAACTAAGCCAGGCTGTCTTCGGCGACAAAGTACCTGGGATCCTCGATGACGTTGACCTCCACCAGGCTGCCGGCCTTTTTCAGTAATACACGGCATTCCTCGCTCAAATGCACCAGATGCAGGGTCTTCCCGGCGTTGAGGTATCGCTCCGCCAGGGTGTCGATGGCTTCCAGCCCGGAGTGGTCGTAGACCCGTGAGCCGGCAAAATCCACCACCACATCATCCCGCGCCTCGTTAGGGTCGAACTGCTCCAGGAACGAGGTCACCGAGCCAAAGAACAGCGGCCCCATCACCGCGTAAACGGTAGAGCCGCGATGGTCTTCGCGCTTTTCGACCATGACGTGCTTGGCGTGCTCCCAGGCAAACACCAGCGCGGAGACGATGACCCCGACGACGACGGCAACGGCGAGATCGGTGGCAACAGTCACCGCGGACACCAGTATCAAAATCATGGCATCGCTGCGTGGCACTTTGCTGATGATGCGAAAGCTGCTCCACTCAAACGTACCGATCACCACGATAAACATGACCCCGATCAGCGCCGCCAACGGGATACTTTCGATCAGCGGGGATGCGAAGAGGATAAACATCAGCAGGCTTAGGGCGGCGGTTATCCCCGACAGGCGACCGCGCCCCCCCGAGTTGACGTTGATCATGCTTTGGCCGATCATCGCGCAACCACCCATGCCGCCAAAAAAACCGGTGGTGGTATTGGCGATGCCCTGGGCGATGCACTCCTTGTTGCCGCGGCCCCGCGACTCGGTAATTTCGTCCACCAGCCGCAGGGTCAACAGTGACTCGATCAGCCCGATGGCGGCGAGAATAAAGGAGTAGGGTAGAATGATCAGCAGGGTTTCCAGGTTGAAGGGTACCGAGGGAATATGGAAGGCCGGCAAGCCGCCTTTTATCGAGGCCACATCGCCTACCACTCGTGTGTCCAGGCCGAAGCCCCACACCAGCAGGCTGACCCCGACGATGGCGACCAGGGATGAGGGCACGGTGGTCGTCAGCCGTGGCAGGTAGTGAATAATTAACATGGTCAACACTACCAGGCCGATCAGCATGTAGAGGTGCGCACTGTCCAGCCAGGCCACGTCGAGAATCGAGTCCTGCATAAACGTGCCGTGCAACCAGCCCGGCTGTCCGGCCTCGCCAAACTGGCCGAGTTGGGCGAGGAAGATCACAATCGCCAGGCCGTTGACAAAACCGAGCATCACGGGGTGGGGTACCATGCGGATAAACTTGCCGAGTTTCATGGCGCCCGCCAGCATTTGAAGTATCCCCATCAGCACCACTGTGGCGAATAGATACTCCACGCCGTGGTCGGCCACCAGGCTTACCATCACCACGGCCAGGGCACCGGTCGCGCCGGAGATCATGCCGGGCCGCCCGCCGATACAGGCGGTAATCAGTCCCACCATAAAGGCGGCGTAGAGCCCGACCAGGGGCTCGACCCCGGCGACAAAGGCGAAGGCCACTGCCTCGGGTACCAGGGCCAGGGCAACGGTGAGGCCCGACAGCACATCGTTTTTGATGGTGGCCGCTTTACTGGGGTGGAACTCAAACATATCGTTCTCTCATTTCAACACGCTCTACGCGCGCAATAACAGGCACCCCCCTCGCTGTTGCGAGGGGGCAGTAGACAAGACCAGGGCCCATCGGCAGGAATAGTTGTTATTGACGAGAGGAAGGGGCGCGGATTTTAGCCAAAGGCGCGGTGGATTGAAAGGTAAAAGGAGTCCAATTGATTAAAAGTTGACCAATTGGGCCAAAAGTTACTCGCTGGCTTCAGCCTCGAGTTTTTTCTTCGCTTCGAGCCAGCGGCCGATGGTCACCCCCATATTGTGGGGGTTGTAGGCGTCTTCCTCGTATTTGAACAGGCCGTCACCGGCGTAGTGCAAAATGGTGATATTGGGTTCCTGGTAGATTTCGCCGTCGCCGAGGTCGTTCATGCGATTCATCACCTCGCAGATAATCCAGCCCTTTTCCTCGTCGACGCTATACCAGGTCACCGGGAAGGAGGTCATCTCACAGGCGGGGAACGGCTTCATGGTCTCGCCGATCCATTTGAAGATCGTCTCCCGGCCCCAGAATTTACCGTAGTGATGTTCAAAGTAGGTGGCGTCGATGGTGAACATATCGGCCCAGTCGCGCCAGTCGCCGGACTGGGCGCCCTTTAACGCCGCGGCCTGATAGCGATCGAATGCCTCTTCGAGTTCTTGCCTGGTCCAGCGTGCCATGGTCGATGTCTCCTGTATCGGTTGGTGGGGGAATCTTCGGTAATGGCGGCCCAGTGTAACACCGCTTCAGTCCTGAAGCGGCACCATGACGTCGAAGGCATTGGCATTCATACGCTCGGGCCGATTGAGGGCAAGCACGGCGATATGGGGTTCCGGGAATATTACCTTAATAAATGACACAGGCTGATGGCTCCGGTTTTGTTATTGCGATACAGTGGAAAAAATAGCCCCACAGGGCAAGTCTTCCGCTATTTGCCGGGGATTACAGCGCGTTAAGTTGGCGCGGGGATTTGTTAAACCGTTACCGGTTCCGGTGGGATTGTGTATACGGACGTAAATAAGCAGGTATGGTTATGCGTACGACATTCTTCTTTCCGGTAGTCCTCTTGCCGCTACTAACGGTATTGGTTTCCTGCGGCGGCGATGGCGGCGGGGGTGACGATCCCTTTATCCCGGTTGTGGTAACGACGCTCCAGGTGACCGATGTCCACCCTGAAGACGGCGCGCTGCTGCTGGTATTTCCCCAGCAAATCCGCGTCACCTTCAATCGCGAGCTGGTGTCCGGCCTGGTCAATGAGAACACCTTTAAGGTTATCCAGAGCGGAGGTGACGGCAATTTCGGCAGCGGCAATGAAACCGAGCTGGTGGCCAACAGTATCGGCCTCTCCGGTACCGCTGTTACCCTGGACTTTACCGGCACCAATCTGCCGGACGATGTGTATCAAATCCTGGTGTCCGGCGAGGGAGCAAGCCCTGTTACCGGCCCCGACGGCGAAATTCTGGACGGCGATGCTGACGGCGTGCCAGGTGGCAGTTTCATCAGCACCTTCAGCGTTAATTCGACCGCGCCCGACCCGGCGACCTTTTCCCAGATTCAGCTCACCATCCTGACCCCCAATTGCACGTCTTCCGAGTGCCACTCCGGCATTCGGCCCCCCGAGGGACTGAATCTTACCGCGGGCCAGTCTTATGGCGCTATCGTGGGCATCGCCAGTTCCCAGGTGCCCTCCCTGCAACGGGTCGAGCCGGGCAATCCGGATCGCAGCTATCTGGTACAAAAAATCGAAGGGACGGCCACAGTGGGGGTTCGTATGCCCACGGGCCTGGCACCACTGTCCGATGCGCAGATTGCTAATATCAGGGAGTGGATCAGCCAGGGCGCAATGGATAATTGATCGCAACCGGGGTCGGTGACGCTCTCGCCCAGGGTGAGAGCAGCTTGAATCAGGTCTCGGCCGCGACCGGAAAGCGCTCGAAATAAAAATCAAATCGTCGGCGCAAGGCCTCCGGGTCGACGCCGAAATCTTCTTTCAGCCGGTAGATGATTCTGCCGTGTTTACCCCGTGGATGATCGGCCATATAGCTGTTCAGGTCGGTTCGGGCCCGGGAATCCATGGCCAGCCCGGCTTTCTGGTAGATGCGCCCCACCATGCCGATATCGTCCGTCATAAATTCGTCGAAGGGTACGTCGATACTCTGTGCCCCGGGTAGCAGGGCACGGTCTCGCACACAGGCGCGCAGTAAGTGCTCGATGCGGTCGCTCCAGTAGTCGACCAGCGCCTGCATCTCCACCTTGTGCCGATTGATGCGCTGGCCATAGGCCAGCATGGTGATCGACGATTGGATAACCGATACCGGGTCGCGGTGGGTGATGGCGAAAGTGGCGTCCGGGAATGTCTTGTACAGCGCGGGTATCTGTTCCAGGTGCTGGGGGCATTTCAGCACCCAGCGATCGGGGCCGCGCTGCCATTGCAGTATTTTGAGCACCGTCTTCATGTACTCGTAGTGGGGTGTCTGGTCGGTGGCGTAGTAGTGATCTCGCCAGCGCGGCGACATGGTCAGCCACTCAAAATTATAGGAGGCGAAGTCCGGCCCCATCAGTTCCAGCTCCTCGTGGATATGGTCCGGGTTCATGGGGTGCATGGCGGCCAGGAAAGGCGTCATTTGTTGCATCATCTCCCACTGCCCGGCGCAGCGTTGGTAACGCGGGTCGGTGCCGTCCGCGAGGGGCGGCTCGCCGGGCAGGGGGATGGGCTCATAGGACTCCCACAGGGGCAGGGCGCGCAGGCGCCGATCCGCCGCCATCAGGTTGAGCAGGTGGGTGGTGCCGGAGCGAGGCAGTCCGATGACGATGATGGGTCGCTCGATCTCGATGTCGTGGATTTCGGGGTGTTTTTCAAGGGTGTCCCGAATCAGCAGTCTGTTGCAGGCAAACAGCAGTAACTTGTTGCGCAGGCTGAGGCG
>JAUXCW010000307.1 GCA_030618705.1 Gammaproteobacteria bacterium
GACAGCACCGATTGTACGCCGGGGATGTTTTCCATATAGCCCTGGAAGTAGTCGATAGCGGCAAGGCTATCGTAATTACCGCAGGTCTGTGGCGGTGTTTCGGCCATCACCACCAGCACATCGGTACTGGTGGAAAAATTATCGGTGAGGTAGGCATTGTCCAGGTTGTAGCGTGAGTCGGCTCGCAGTTCCGGTGCCCCGGGGTCGAGGTCGCCGATCTTCTGGTCCTTGCCGGTGTAGAGGCCCAGACCAAGCAGCAGGATGGCGACAGCGATTGCGACCAGCGCCAGGGGCGGCGCCGCGAATTTTGACAGTATCCGCCAGTGGGTGAAATTGCTCTGGTGCTTGCGATCGAGGTAGTTAAGACAGGTCTGGCTGACGCCGGTATAGGACATCAGCAGCGGCAGCAGCAGCAACTGGGTCAACACCAGCACGGCGACACCGAGGCTGGCGGCGATGGCGAGCTCCTGGATAACCGGGATCTCGATAACGCGCAGGGTAAAGAAGCCGATACCGTCACTGAACAGGGCGACCATCCCGGCAACGAACAAACTGCAAAACGTCGCGCGGGAGGCTTCGAGCGGCGTGGCGCCGTAATGGCACTCGCGGCTGATGCCGTTGATGATTTGCACCCCGTGACTGATGCCGATGGCGAAAACCAGGAAAGGGACCAACATCGAGTACGGATCCAGGCCGTAGCCGAGGGTGTGCAGCAGCCCCAGCTGCCAGACCACAGCGATGGTGGAGCACAGCAGGGGCATGGCGGTAGACCAGTAACAGCGGGAATAGATAAGTAACAGCACCAGGGTAATAATGAAGGCGACAGCAAAAAAGATGGCCACCTGGGACGCGCCGTCTATGAGGTCGCCGACAACCTTGGCAAAGCCGGTGATATGGATTTCGATATCGTCGGACTGGTATTTATCGCGGACCTTTTTTTCCAGTGCTTCCGACAGGGACTGGTAGTTCAGGCGCTCGCCGGTGCTGGGGTCGATATCCGACAGCGGCGCCAGTATGATCGCCGCCTTGAAGTTATTGGAAACCAGTCGGCCTACCTGGCCGGACTTGAGGATGTTGTCGCGCAGTTCATCCAGGCTTGCCTCCGAGCCGTCGTAGGTTTTTGGAATGACCGCGCCGCCGATGAATCCCTCTTCGGTGACCTCGCTCCAGCGCACGTTGGGGCTCCAGATCGATTGCAGGCCGGAGCGATCGACGCCGGGTATATAAAAGACCTCGTCGCTGATTTCGCTGAGTGTCTTCTGGAAATCAGCGTCGAAGATATCGCCGTTTTTCGCCTCGACGATAACCCGGACGCTATTGCCCAACGCTCGCAGGTCGTCCCGGTGCTCGAAGTACTTCTCGATATACGGGTGGTCGATGGGAATCATTTTTTCGAAGGACGCATCGGGCTTCAGTTTAGCCGCCTGGTAGCCCAGTACCACGGTAGCCGCGATAAACATAAAAACCAGGGGTGCACGAAACCGAAAGATAACATTGGCGATGGAAGCTGTAACTCGGTCAGCAAATGCGTGTTCAGTTGTTTGTGTGTTATCGCTCACTAGTGTTCCTCCTCAAGACTGTCAAAGGAATCGATTTTGATGATGCCGTCGGTGCCGACCAATAGTAGGGCTTCGCCTTCCAGTGGTATTACCGCGCTCAAGGTGCTGCGCCCGGGGTGAAAGCGATCGGTCAGCTGGCTGCCGTCCTTGTCACTTTGCAGCACAGTGCCGGAAGCACCGACCAGAATCATCATACCGTCGACGGTACGGCTGCCGATCAGGGTTTTCTCACTGTCTGACTCGATGTTCTCCCAACTGTCGCCCTTGTCCCGGCTGATCAGGATATTGCCCCGCAGGCCGTGTACTACAATCTCGTCAGCCCCGGGTGTCAGCACGCCGAACAGGGAGCCGTCATAGGGTACCGCCAGCTTCTCCCAGTTGGCGCCGCTGTCGGTCGAGCGAAAAGCAAGCCCGGCCTCGCCGACGATATACAGGGTGCCGTCCTCGCTGCCGGTGATGCGGTTGAGGTGGAGTTTGTCCGGATTTTCCAGCGAGGGGGATAACACGCGCCAGTTTTCACCGCCGTCCGTGGTGCCGAGGAAGGCGCCATAGGCACCGACCGCGTAGCCCTCTCTTGCATTCCTGAACCAGATGTCCAGCATTGGCGCCGGGGACCCTTCGATCAAGGCGGTCTCGGCGTCTTCCAGCGCGAACTGGGCATACTCGAGGTCAAAGGCAATGAGGTCCTTCTGCTCGGCGTCCTCCGTTGCGTCCATTGCCGTCTGCAGCCGATCCACTTCCGCCTTTAACATGGGGATGGATTGCTTCACGGTGTCGAGCCCGGTTTGCTGGACTTTCCAGTTTTCGCCGCCGTCGGTGGTGGCGAGAATCAGTCCCTCGTGGCCGGTTGCCCAGCCGTGTTCGGGGTCGGCAAAGAATACCGAGGTCAAGGTCAGGGACACCGGGACACTGGCCTGTTGCCAGCTCTCCCCCTGGTCCTCGGACCAGATGATCAGGCCCCGGGCGCCCACGGCTAGCAGGCGCTCCCCGCTATCCGCGGCGCCGAGCAAAACGGCGGTTTCCGGGCTGCTGTTGTCCAGCGCGGGGAGCATCACGTAGTTGGTTGCGGCCTCGGGCGCGCTTGAGTCTTGCGCGAGGCCCATAGAGCTGCCAAGAACGGTGGCCAGCGTGGCGAATGCAATAGTTCGAAAGCGTGTCTTCATGATCTTACGGCACTTTGAGTAAGGGAAAAAAAGGGGCCGTTAAGCCCCCTGGTTAAATTAGCGTTGTCCCGAGCGCTGCTAGCGTCCTGCGCGTCGCAGGGATGAGGGCGTGTAGTCGCCCGAGGTCATTTTGACGGGCCAGTCGTATTGCAGGCCTTTCATTTCATTGTCCAGGCCAATGGTCAGGTAGCGACCGGAAACCAGGTCGTATTGGGATTCCGCTGCCAGCCAGGGCACCGGTGGGTCGATTGTGTAGCGTACCATGGCATGACCCTCATGGAAGCGCCACAGTTCGCCACGGCCGTCATAGACGTCGACCATGGCGATTTGCCAGGTGTCTTCATCCACGTAGAGGGTGCGGCGGGCGTAGATGTGGCGGGCGCCGTCCTTCAGCGTGGCGTCGACGACCCATACCCGGTGCTTCTCGTAGCGCAGGTGCTCCGGATTGAGGTGACCTGCGTGCATGATGTCCTTGTACTTGAGGTCGCCATTGTGCAGCTTGTAGGCATTGTAGGGGATGTACATCTCCCTTTTGCCTACCAGCTTCCAGTCATAGCGGTCCGGGGAACCGTTCATCATGTCCAGGTCGTCGGCGGTCCTGAGGTTGTCCGAGCCGGTGCCGGGGCCGTCGTAAGCCACTTCAGGCGCGCGGCGTACCCGACGTTGGCCCGGGTTGTAGATCCAGGCGTTGCGGATATGCTTCTTCTGGTTGATATACTCGTGTACCAGCAATACATCTCCCTCCAGACGAGCCGGCGCCTTGATGATTTGCATAAAGTTGAACAATCGGTTCGGGTCGGAGTTATCGGCCAGGGAGCTGGCAAAGCTCAGCCTCTCCTCAAACACCACGGGTACGAAAGAGCCGTTGGTCTGTACCGGGGTCTGGGTATACGTGCGAATGGCGGAACAATCACAGCGATAGCGCAACACGTGATTCCAGAACACCTCGATGCCCTGCTTGGGGATGGGGAAAGCCGCGCTGGAACTCGCATTTTCTACACCGAGGCCACCGTCCACCAGGACGGCATCGGTGGCGTTTTTCTTGGAAAATGCATTGACCTCGTCGCTATAGCCGGCCGTGCGGTGGCTGGGGTAAACCGGGTAGCTGAGGGTATCGGGGTAGCGCTTCAGGCTGGCGATCTGGCCGACCGAGAGAAACTCCTCGTGGTCTTTATAGTTCTGTGCGGTGATGGTAAACAGCGGCTTTTCATCGGCAAAGGGGTCGATCATGCGCTTCCCTTTTTGATAACCCTCCGGTGGCTTCATCAGGCC
>JAUXCW010000180.1 GCA_030618705.1 Gammaproteobacteria bacterium
TCGTGCTTGCAAGTAAAAGAACGGTTGGGACGACGAGGTTTCGATAGTTCACGGTCGGGCTCCTGTGGGACGTAGTAAGTATTTTGTTGCTGTGAAATTACCTTGTGGCGACAATAAGCAGCTTATATGACATTCATGTTACATGAACCCGGCGGGCGTCAAAGGGGGCAGATCAATTTGTGCGGGATTAGGGGGAAATTCATCGGCCCTAATGGGAGGTTCTATGAGGTGCTCAAAGCGGTATCCAGGATTACCCGAGCCCGTTTATACTAAACCGCTCGTACTGTGATGCAAGCCGGGGAGCCCATGGACAACTTCACATCACTCAAGCAAGACATCCGCTTGTTGGGCGGTTTACTTGGGGATACCATCAAAGAGGCTCACGGCGCGCAGCTGTATGATAAAGTCGAGCAAATCCGGCAACTGTCGAAGTCATCCCGCTACGGCAATAAAGCTGACCGGAAGCGTCTCGGCCAGGTACTTCACAGCCTCACCGATGACGAACTGGTGCCAGTGGCGCGCGCCTATAGTCACTTTTTGCACTTGGCAAATATTGCCGAACAACTACAAACGAGTACCAGCGGCAGCAATCCCGACTTCGACCTGGACACCATCTACCAAACCTTGAAAGCAAAAAATCCTGGCGATGTAGCCATCGCCGACGCTACCGCCGCGCTTAAAATAGAGCTGGTGTTGACCGCACACCCCACCGAAATCACGCGCCGCACTATTATTCACAAACATACCGAGATCAGCCACTGCCTGCGCGCCCTTAAACAATCCCATTTATCGGCCTCGGATCGCAAGGCCCTGCAGCAGCAACTGCGCAGGCTGATTGCCCAGATCTGGCATACCCCTGAAGTTCGCAGTGAGCGCCCCTCGCCGGTCGACGAGGCAAAATGGGGCTTTGCCGTTATTGAAAACTCCCTGTGGCAGGCGGTACCCGAGTTTCTTCGGCAACTGGATGATGCCCAGCAAAATCACCTCGAGCGCCGTTTGCCGATCGAAGCCAGCCCGGTGCGCTTTGTTTCGTGGATGGGAGGCGACCGGGACGGCAACCCCCATGTGACCGCCGAGGTGACCCGCGAGGTGTTGCTGCTCGCGCGCTGGAAGGCAGCTGATTTATACCTTAAAAACGTGCGAGATCTAATTGCAGAGCTGTCGATGACGGCGGCGACGCCGGCGTTTTTTGACCAAGCAGGCAGTGATCGCGAACCCTACCGCGCGGTATTACACCAGCTGGAACTCAAACTCAACATTACGCTGACCACTCTTCATAATCGCCTGCATGGCAAGCCGGGCGCAGACGGCGACATTGTTGATACCATCGAGGATCTCTGGCAGCCCTTGTACGCTTGCTTCCAGTCCTTGCACGCAATGGGTATGGGGTTGATCGCCGACGGCTCATTGCTGGACCTGTTGCGCAGGGTGCGCTGCTTTGGCATCCATTTGGTGCGCCTCGATATCCGCCAGGAGAGTAGCCGCCACAGTGAGGTACTGTCAGAGCTGACCCGGTATCTTGAACTCGGTGACTACAGCGAATGGAATGAATCCCGACGGCAGGCATTCCTGCTTGAAGAACTGGGCGGAAAACGTCCGCTACTGCCTTGTAACTGGCAGCCGTCGGTAGCAGTGCAGGAGGTGCTGGATACCTGCCGGGTGGTCGCCGAGCAAGGCCGTGAAGCACTGGGTTGCTATATTATCTCGATGGCGCGGCAGCCCTCGGACATACTGGCTGTCAAACTATTACTGCGCGAGTGCGGCTGCGGCTTCGATATGCCGGTTGGCCCTCTGTTCGAAACCCTGGACGACTTGAATAAGGCTGGTGAAACAGTGGCGCAACTGCTGTCGATGCCCGCTTACCGGGAGTTGGCCCAGGGGCACCAGCTGATTATGATCGGTTATTCGGACTCGTCCAAGGATGCCGGTGTGATGGCCGCGTCCTGGGCCCAGTATAAGGCCCAGGAGCAACTCATCGATATTTGCGCCGCCCATGACGTCGACCTGACACTGTTCCATGGTCGCGGTGGCACCATCGGGCGCGGTGGGGCGCCGGCACACGCGGCGCTTTTGTCACAACCGCCGGGCTCATTGCAAAGAGGCCTTCGGGTCACCGAACAGGGAGAGACCATACGGGTTAAACTGGGTCTTCCCGGTGTGGCAGTCAATACCTTGAAACTCTACACCAGCGCCATACTGGAAGCCAACCTCAAGCCGCCCCCGAACCCTGTGCCAGCCTGGCGTGAGATGATGGAGCAACTATCTGCTGATTCGGCCCGAGACTACCGTGGCATCGTCCGCGAAACACCGGAGTTTATCGATTACTTTCGTCAAGCGACTCCGGAAAGCGAGCTGGGCAAGCTGCCGCTGGGATCGCGCCCGGCAAAACGCAATCCCAGGGGGGGTATCGAAAGCTTGCGGGCAATTCCCTGGCAATTTGCCTGGATGCAGAATCGCCTGATGCTGCCGGCCTGGCTCGGTGCCGGACTGGCCTTGCGCAATGCCATCAAAGCCGGCGCTAAAGCCGAGTTGGAAACCATGTGCAAAGCCTGGCCTTTCTTCTCCACCCGTATCGGCATGTTGGAAATGGTTTACAGCAAGGCCGATTTATCCCTGGCCGAGTATTACGATCGGCAACTGGTCAGCGAGGCACTGTGGCCACTGGGCCGGCGACTGCGTAATGAACTGCGCGAAGACATCGATGCCGTGCTGGATATCACCAATGAGGATCACCTGATGCAAGACAACCCCTGGGCCAAACAGGCGGTTGCCATGCGCAATGTCTATACCGATCCGCTGAATATACTACAGGCCGAGTTACTGGCCCGTGACCGCGCCGGGGGCAGTGAGCAGGTTAAGCACGCCTTGATGGTCAGCGTCGGCGGCGTAGCGGCGGGCATGCGTAATACCGGGTAATTTTTCATCAGGCATGGATATTTACAGCGGGGAGAAAGTAACGCCCCGGAATACACACTTACCCTGTAAATGAGCAGAATGAGGACGGGACAATCCCGTCGCCATGCAAAAACGCAGCGAGGGAAGGCGTGGAGTCGTGATTTCACTCACACATATAGCGTTACATGTGCAGGATTTAGCGGCGTGCCGGGACTTCTACCAGGACTATGCCGGCATGGTGCTGGTACACCGACGAGAGGCAAAGGGAAAAGAAGTCATATGGCTTGCACCACCAGGCCGGGAGCGTGATTTTATCCTGGTGATCCTGCCCGGCGGCCCGGGGCGCAATCAATTGGCCGAGGATTTTTCTCACCTGGGTTTTGCCCTGGAAAGCCATGCGGCGGTAGACGCGATTGCCAAGCGGGCACGGCGGGAAGGCATACTGGAGTGGGAGCCGAAACAGGAGTCCTACCCGGTCGGCTACTACTGCGGTATCCGCGACCCGGACGGCAATTTCGTCGAGTTCAGCTACGGCCAACCCCTGGGCCCGGGGGCTCCGGTGGTCGAATAAAGTCGACCAAACAAATGGGAAACAAGCCCTAAGGACACTTACTTAAGCGATATTGACGGAGGAACCGGGGATTCCAGAGCAGGACCGTGCGCCGGTTGGATCCGCGGGGCCGGCCCACCGGCGCCCGAGCCTACATGGACGTATTATCGGGGGGGCGCCTAGCTCGAATCCTGAGCTGGGAGCCCCGGTTCCTTGCCCAATTGCAATAATATAAATGCATTGTCTTGTCGGCTTTGCTCTCAAGTCAGCGCCATTCGAAGCAAGCCCCGGTTTATTGCAGCGGCGCGATAAACTTATCCGCGAAGCGCTTGATACCGTCGAGTTTACTGGCCAGGTCGATGCGCGCATCGTAGGCATCCCAGGGCGTTGCCAGTACCTCGGTAACATCAATTTCCGTCAGTCGACGGAAGTCATCGACACTCTCGGCACTGGTGTCCATGACCTGGATCTCGAAGTCCTGCCGCTTGTCAGTGCCGTATTCGACCCGAAACGCCTGTAACTGCTCAACCAGCCCCTTGAGCGTGTCGAAGTCGCTATTCGCCGACATCCAGCCGTCGCCAATTTTCGCCGCCCGGCGCAGGGCCGGTTTGGCATGCCCTCCGATAAGAATAGGAACCGGCTGGCTCGGCACCGGCGCCAATTTAACCGGGCCGAAATCGTAAAAGTCACTGTGGTACTCGAAGTAGTCTCCGCTCATCGCCCCGCGAATGATTTCGATGCACTCATCCAGGCGCACGCCGCGCTTCTCCCAGCTGACGCCGTTGTAAAGGAAATCCTCGCGCCAGGGGCTGATGCCGGCACCGAGGCTGACGCGATTATTGCTCATCACGGCAACCGAGCTGAGCGCCTTGGCAAGAATCAGCGGTTGACGCACCGGGACTTTCAACACCCCGGGGCAAAAGCGGATAGTTTTGGTTACCGCCGCCATCGCGGCCATTGCCACGAAGGGCTCGATGACCGGCATACCATCCAATACCTGGCGCACGGTATCGGTGTCGTTATAGGGGTATTCCGATTCGGTAGACTGGGGGAAGAAGATACTGTCAGGCATACTGACCGTGTGCCAACCGGCTTCCTCTGCGGCCCTGGCGATAGCCAGGTAGTCCTCGTAACCGCCTAGCCCCAGCATTAAAGTAAAGCGCATATTTTTCTCCTGTTTGTCAGCGGGACGAACTGAAACCTTGCTCTGCTCGAGATAACGCCCGCATCTAACTGAATATAAAGGAATTATATTTCCCGTGTAATTAATACCCGGGTATTATTTTTGCCTGATTGCGATTGCGCCCGCCCTGGCCCCACCCGGTGCAGTGGACGCCCGGGGCAGGTATTGTCGGCGCGGCACAGTATACGTAATTTATTGGGCCAGTATACTACCGATCCCCGGTAGCTAACGCAGGCAGCAGTACCCATGGACAACTTGATTCTGCGTTTCGACATGCGCTATCCGGCCGACGCGACCACCCCGGTAGATGCTTTCTACCGGGCCGCAATAGAGATGAGCAGCTGGGCCGACCGGCATCACTTTAACGCCATAGGGTTTTCTGAACACCACAATACCGACGACGGCTACCTGCCCTCCCCCCTGACGATGGCCAGCGCCGTCGCCGGCAGAACGGAAAAGGCGATGATTGCGGTCAGCGCGCTGCTGGTTCCCCTGCACGACCCTCTGCGACTGGCGGAAGATATCGCTGTCGTCGATATACTGAGCCGCGGCCGCCTGGTGATTACGGCCGGCCTGGGCTATCGTCCGGAGGAATACGCCGCTCTGGGAAAATCCTGGCAACACCGGGGCGCGCTGATGGATGACAATCTCACCACGCTGTTCCAGGCCTGGACCGGCGAGCATTTTATCTATAACGGCACCCGGGTCAAGGTGCTACCACGGCCGTTCAGTCGCCCCCACCCGCTGGTCTGCATCGGCGGCAACAGTAAGGCGGCGGCACGACGAGCCGTGCGCTTCGGCCTGCCCTTCAGCCCCGCTATCGACGACAATGATCTGGCCGACTACTACTATCGACAAAGCCGGCAGGCGGGATTCACCACGCCCTATGTGGTGATGCCCCAACACCCATCGACGACTTTTATAGCCGAAGATCCACAGAGAGCATGGCACAGCCTGGGGCCCTATATGCTCTACGACGCGCTGTCCTACGGCCAGTGGCGCCACGCCAGTCGGCGGGCCTATGCAGAATCATTCGCCAGTAACCTCGATGAACTCAAGGCCGAGGGAAAATATCGTATCCTGACCCCGGACCAGGCAGTGGAAATTGCCCGCAGCACGGGGTCATTACATTTCGCCCCTCTGGTTGGCGGAACGCCGCCCGATCTGGGATGGGAAAGCCTGGAGCTGTTTGCCGCCAGGGTTCTGCCGAAATTACAGTTTGATGAAGCGCCTGCTTACAAAGCCGACCATGAGAACAACACCCACGTAAAAAATCAGGAGTAAACCATGAGGCGATTTCAGGATAAAGTTGCATTGATTACCGGTGCGGCGTCGGGTATCGGTCAGGCGACGGCCCTTCGCCTCGCCGACGAGGGGGCCTCTGTCTTTTGCGTCGACCTGGACGAGGACGGGCTGGAGCAAACCGCGAAGCGCATTCGCGAGACCGGCGGTATTGCACAAACCCATACCTGTAACGTTAGCTCCGAGCCCGCCGTGGCCGATTGCCTTGCCGACTGCGTCAGGGCATTTGGCAAATTGAACCACATCAGTAATATGGCGGGCATTCTGCGCTTCGATCACTTTCACGAATTGGCCCTGGACGACTTCAACCGGATTATATCGGTCAACCTCATCGGCACCTTTTTGATGTGCCGCGCCGCGATACCCCAGCTGATCGAAAGCCGTGGCAATATCGTCAACGCCGCCTCGACCTCGGCCCTGGCAGGGGTTCCCTGGGCAGCTGCCTACGCCGCTTCGAAGGGCGGGGTACTCGCCATGACCCAGACCATCGCCGTTGAATATGCCGGTCAGGGCGTCCGGGCGAACTGCGTCTGCCCAGGCGACATAAAAACCCCCATGAGCAGCCCCAGCTTTCCCGAAAACGTGGACCTGTCAATGTTGCAGCGCTGCATGTCGATTACCGGCGCAAAGGGGCCCGAGGTCGTCGCAGGGGTTATCGCCATGCTCGCCTCTGAAGACGGCGCCCACATTACGGGGGAGTATATCCGCATGGACGGCGGCACCCTCTCTTGATGCCTCTTTCGGGACACCCATGATTTGATATCCCGGATCTCGCTACCAGACCGGCATAGGACGACATCCATTAAACTCCTCATCCAGATCGTCGATAAATATCTATATATTATATGGTGCTTAATCAAGCCATATTGACGGGAGGGAGCGGGACTTCCAAGGCAGGACCGTGCGCCGGTTGGACGCGGCGCCCGAGCCTACATGGATGTATTCACGGTGAGTCCTGACTTGGGAGTCCCGATTCCTTGCCCAACCACTAAGTAGCGGACTCAATGTCTTATGGGTTTTGCTCCAAATTAAGTGTCATTTATCTATATATAACAACAGGGTAAATTGTTTACTTAATTCTAGAAATAGGATTAGCTATCAGCTCGCACCCGCTCTCTCTACATACTTTAATCGAGTTCTCTTTAATTCAAGTCGGAGGCCA
>JAUXCW010000291.1 GCA_030618705.1 Gammaproteobacteria bacterium
CAACCCCCCGCCGCATAGTAATCACTGGCCAGGGCCGCCTGAGCGGCTAATAGAAAGATACAGATATAGAATAATATGTTTTTAATCAAAGCATTGGCCGCTATTTATAATGTAGATTCTACTTACTTAAGGGCCAATACGACGTGAAATGGCGCCCTGGTCCTACCACTACCGGAGCGCCATAGCGCCGGCCAGCGGGAGAGGGAGCATAAATCACTGCTATTGCCCTTTTGCTTGTTAGTTCAGCCCTTTTTCGGGCCGCCGTTCTCGCCCGGCCAGCGCGAATTGCCGATGGTATTGGCATAGGGCTCGAAAGCCCCCGCGTTCAGGGGCTTGCCCAGGGTAACGGTTCGGTCGAGGAATATCGGTGTCCAGAGGTAGGCATCCGGTTCACTTTTTACCGGTAGATTCTGCGCAATAGGATCCCAGGGGCTTTCACGCAGGGTCAGCCTTCCCTCCACCTTTTGCTTGTACGCGGTGCCGTACTTGCTGTACACATTGACGACGTGGGGCGGAAAGTCAAAACCCGGCTCGGTATAGGACGCCTTGCGAGAATACTTGAGCCAGAACTCATGCACCTCAAATTCCGGGCCGTTATCCAGGGTTTCGGTTGCTGCCCCCTCGTACTCGAGAAAGGTATAGTTCTGGTGGCATACCGATGCGCCGACAAAATCCATCATGCGGAAGTAATCGATGCGGGCGGGATATTTGGGCTGGCCGAACTTTTCCTGGCTGATAAAAATTTCCGACTCTCTATCAATGGCATAACCCAGTGCGAATTCACCTTCCTGGCCGTCGAACTCTGCCAGTACACTCGTCACCAGGCCAAATTCCGGATGGCCGTTTACCGGAAAGTTATACACCGTCAGAATAACTTCCGGCCTGCTCGCTGTGTTAAAACCCGGCGGTAGAAGCTTTGCGATATTGGCCTCCTCCGTCAGGTATTTGATTTTTAACATCGGCCAATTCAGGGCGTCTCCGGGATTGCCTGTGGGTATATCAGACATAATTACCTCTCGTTTTTATTGAGCGTTATAAATTCGGGTATTAGAAATGGCGGCAAGTCAGGCATAAAACTGCTGGAACCATTTGCGATACTGGGCGATAGGACCGTCACCATCGCATAGTACAGGCGACTCCAGATAGACCTTGTTCTCCCAGATCGGGATATCCTGCTCGACCTGGTGCACGATTTCGTCCATGAAACCCTTTGCATACAGGGCGTGCTCTTCGCTTTGCGCTTTCGGCATGGAAAAATTGAAGCGCATATGCATCGACTGGTCATCGATTGGGGTCAGGGTGCCCATCATCACGATATCAAACATACGGGAGAATTTTTGATAGGTTTGACCCGGCCCATAGTTGACCGATTCCAGGTGCCCTGCTTCCAGGTTTTCACCGCTGCGATCGATTTCGCCCTCCTCGCCGATTACCTGCACCTCGCTGAGCATCAGGGTGCGGCGGATATGGCCCTCCATGGTGACCTTTCCCACAGGCATATCCGGGATGCCGTGCACGGTGACAAAGTGGGCAATATCCGCCGCGTTTTCACCGGTCTCCTGGATAATGGAGTTGAAGGTCCAGTCACAGGACACCATCTCGCTCCACTCGGGTGAACTGAGCTCGGGTATGGCGAATACCTCGAAGCCGGGTTCGGCATCGCCGGGGTGATACCAGGCCCACACCATATTATTTTGTTCCACCACCGGGTAACTGCGAATAATCTGTTTGCCGTCGACCTTCGGTGGCATGCGTTTGGCATAGGGCACATCGGTGCAGTAACCCTCGCCATTGTATTTCCAGGCGTGAAACGGGCAGCTGATACTGTCCCCGACCACTTTTCCGCCATGCCCCAGGTGGGCACCCAGGTGTGGGCAGTAGGCGTCCAGCAGTTTTGCTTCACCGGATTCGGTGCGAAACAATACCAGCTCCCGCCCAAAGTAACTCAGGGGTTTGACATTGCCTGCCTGCAGCTTTGCCGAATAGTCGACAGCATACCAGCCCAGGGGGATAGGTTTATCGTAACGCTTGCTCATAGATCTCCTCGGGAACGTCGGGGCGAGGCCGCCTCAAATGCTCGATCATAATTGCACCGCGTTATCTATTTTGCAATATCGGAAAGGGATAACTGTCCGATCTGTAATTAGTGCCCGTCCGGAAGGCCGGCCCCGCGGAAACGAGGGTTTCTGGAGAGGGCGCGTATCCCAGCGGAGGCTGGGATCCATAGAATCAACAACTTACTGGATTCCAGCCTGCGCTGGAATGACGAAACCAAGTGTTTTCGGATGCGCACTAACTAATATGGCGGCAGTGGCAAAGGACTTTTGGTCAGGCGATGTCATCATCAGCTGGTATCCGCATATTTATTAACCAGCAAGCCGTTTGTCGTGCCCTGGACCAGAAGGCTGAATATCACCACGCCAAACACCATGGATTGAATCGTCCACCAATACGGCAAACTGACAGGCAGGGACAATACCAGGGCAATAGCGATGGCGCCCCGCAAACCACCCCATACCAGCAGTATCTGCCAGCCGACCGGCACCGGTTTGCCCAGCCATCGACTCAGCACACTCGACCCGGTAACTGACATCACCCGCGCAATAAGCGTTGCCACTATGGCAATAATCATCGATAACCAGTGTTCCCGGAACATATCCAGGGTAACGACCAGACCCATAATCACAAACAACAGGTTACTGAGGAAAAGCCCCAGCCAATCCCAGGTTTCCGCGATGCCACGGGCGACGATACCCTCGACTTCCCGCAGGGAGTATCTCGCCACGATGGCGGTCATCATAACGGCCATGATTCCCGATACATGCAATATATGTTCGGCAATATAGAAACTGGCAAAGGCGCTGAAAACCAGGATAAATTGACTGGCGGAGGAAGAGCCAATGAGCAGTACGAACGCTGTCGTGAGCATGCCGGCAATCAGCCCAAAGACGATACCACCGACAAAAACCATGGCGAAAAAACCCAGGTAGCTGGACTGGGCCCCTTCCGATTGCGTGGCGATGGCAACCGTAATCATAAACAACACCACGGCCGAGGCGTCATTGAACAGGCTTTCACCTTCAAACAAGGTGGTCAGATCCTCCGGCGCTTTTGAGGAGCGCAGTTGTGCTATCACAGCAATCGGATCGGTGGCCGCCAGGATCGCCCCGGTTAGCAAGGCCGCTATCCAGGGAAAGCCCACCGGGTGGTCTATTCCCAGATAGACAAGCACTGCCGTCACAAACATACTGATCAATACCCCGAGCGTGGCCAACAGCAGTACAGGGGTAAGCCAGGATTTGAGTATCGATGGCTTGATATGCCAGGCGGCCTCAAAGATGAGTACCGGCAGAATAATAAAAAAGACGATTTCTCTAAGGTTATGTGCCCGTATGCCGGTATCAAAGTCGATAGTGGCTATCCCCTGCCCTGCCAGCAGGCCCGCCAGCATGCATGCCAGGGTCAGGTCGATACGCAAAAACCGGTTAAACAACAAGCCCGCCAGGATCAAACTCCCGAGCGCCAGAACCTGACCCATAATACCTGTAATCATTTTGTGTCCACTGGCACTTGCACAAGTGCTGTTGGGTCGAATTTATTCGGCCAGGGATATTCAGTAAATGCCGTTCATTTTAAACCGCCCTGTTCACTGGCGGAGATGTATTGCGTTTTGACCCCGGGGATCGGATGTTGTTCCTCCAGGGAAACCGAGTGGCCGTAATCGCGGATAACCCTCACATGCTTGTGCTCCAGTTTGCGCGGCTGGGAAACCCCACAGGAGTGAGCGATCAGGCCGACGCCATACACTACTTTATTGGCAAAGCTGGTCACCCTCACCGCTTTATCTTCAGGAACCAGCCCCCGCTGAAGGTCTGCATTGTGGGTGGTAATTCCGGTCGGACAGGTATTCTTGCTGCATTGCAGTGCCTGTATACAGCCCAGGGCAAACATAAACCCCCGCGCCGAGGTAACGAAATCGGCTCCCACCGCCAGCGCCCAGGCCACCTTGCCCGGCGTGATCAGTTTTCCTGAAGAAATCACCTTGATGCGACCGCGCAATCCGTAACTGTGCAGAAGGTTGACGACGAGTGGCAAACTCTCCTGTAGCGCCATGCCCATATAGTTCATCAGTGGCTGGGGTGCGGCACCGGTGCCACCATCGGCACTGTCTATGGTAATAAAGTGAGGGGCACTACTGAGGCCACGTTCTACCGTATTCTGCGTGAGGAGAATCAACTACACCACAGGGTTCGTAGTAAGGCGCCAGCACCCAAGCCGCTCAGCACCCACTGCGCCACGGGGCCGAATCAGGTCTGGTGCTGGGACATCACGTGGTTGCCCGGTCCAGCCAAAGGAATC
>JAUXCW010000038.1 GCA_030618705.1 Gammaproteobacteria bacterium
GGTCGTTTCCCCGGCGGGCAGGGTAATCGGTACCACCAGGTTGCGGTATTTGATCACCCTGTCGTCAAAAGGCTGTATGGCGCCCAACTGATAGTGGGTGGTGCCGGCGGAATTGACCACCGTGATCTCCACTGAGTCGATGAGTGGCTTGGTCAGCTCCAGCAAGCGTTTTTGTGTTTGCTCGTTGATATTGTCGATGCCGATGCGTATCCAGTGTGCGGATTCGCTGATTCCCAGTTGTAAATAGCTCTTCGCAGCGATCTGTTGCCAGGGCTCCGCGGCGAGGCTTGCCGGATCGAGCGTGTTGAGCTTGTGCGCCTCATCCAGCAGGTACTCGCTGAAGGGTGTGATGTTTACCGCGGCGGGGCTCTCGCTGGAGAGCGTATAGGGCGCAGCCATATCGGCATAAACCGGGGCAGCCAGGAAAAGTAGACACAGCAACGGTAGCGGGTAGCCGAAAATCAGGACGTGGTGGCAGCGGGCCAGCATGATATAGCCTGTTTGATGAATCGAGCTTTCCGGTTGAACCGGCTTCAAGAAGAGTGTTAATCCACTGATTTCATGGGTTCAGCGGTACCCTGAATATAGTCGAATATTACCACCAGACTTGATAATTCGGCATAAAAAAGATAGAACGAGCTGTTACCTGTCGCTGCACCTTATAATGCATAATCGTCCTACCAACAAAAATGGCGGAGAATCAGCCGCCCCGGACTTATCTGCACTGAGCCGCTTTCGGCGTGCCTACCGGGGGCTCCTGCGCAAGCGCGAGCAGGAGCAGCGAGCTCTCTGGCATTTCCAGTATTTTGAGCTGCAGATGATTCGCAGCCAGGATCTCCAGTCTCTGCTTCAGTTACTGCTGCGGGAGGCGCCAGGCTACTTCAAGTTAGGCGGCACGAAACTACAGTTGTATGACCCTGACGGTACGGTGTGTGAGATATTTACCGAGAGCCTCGGCACACTTCCGGACAATCTCGTCTTCACCGGCGAGGGTCATGAGCTCCAGGCCCTGTTCCCAGCCGGTATCAAGGTGCGCATGCTGGAGCCGGGTGAGGAACTGATTTCGGGCGAGACGGTCGCGCAGACATCGACCGGCGCGGTGGTTCTGCTTCCGCTGGTGCGCCAGGGTACCCTGGTCGGCTGCCTGCAATTGGCCGGCACTGCGGAATCCGGTTTCCAGTCGCCTGACGCGGAAGACCGACTGGTGCACTTTAGCGCCCTGGTCGCCATCTGTATCGAAAACTGCAGCAATCGCGAGCGCCTGCGGCTCCACTCCCTGATTGACGCCCTGACCGGAGTGCGTAATCGGCGGGGTTTTGAGGAGTCCCTCGATAAGGAAGTCGCCCGCGCGAAGCGTACCGGCCTGCCATTGACCGCGATGTTTGTCGATCTCGATCACTTTAAGCGGGTCAATGATAAGTACGGCCATCCCTGCGGCGACCGGGTGCTGGTCGAAATCGTCAGGAATATCGGTGAGGTACTGCGCCCCACGGACATGTTGTCCCGCTACGGTGGTGAGGAGTTCGTCGCCCTGCTGCCGGCATGCGACGACGGCCAGGCAAAGAGTATCGCTCGACGCATTAACCTTTCGGTGGCGGCACTGGATCTGTTCGACGATACCGGGGAGCTTTTTCACCTGAGCTGTTCGGTGGGTTACAGCAGTTGGCTCGATCCCGCGCTCCCCGGCGTCGATGCCCCGACAGTTGCGCAGCACCTGATAGGGCAGGCCGATAAGGCGGTGTATCGCGCCAAGCAAGCGGGTCGGGACCGGGCCCGCTACTTACCCCTCTAATCCTCTTGTACTGTGTTCTTAACCCGGCACTCGGGTTAGAATGCTCCGGTATTTCCTGCCCGGGCGGGCCTGTACCCGGCGATTTGCCGAAGAGGGCGCAGTCGTGGTGGCCTGGTCGATCTGATGGGGCTGGTCTATGTCGTCTAACAATATTGGTATATCTTTAGCGTCCGCACGGGGCTTATCATCATGTGGTTAGGTAAGATCATCGGTTTTGTGCTGGGCATGATGATGCTGGGGCCGATCGGCGGTTTGCTGGGCCTGTTGGCGGGCCACTATTTTGACAAGGGCCTTGTCGAGATGGACCGCCGGCCACCCCAGCAGGAGTTGGGCCAGGCGCAGCAGGTTTTCTTCGAGACTGTATTTCGCCTGATGGGACACCTGGCCAAGGTCGATGGCCGTATCAGCGAGGCGGAAATAGCCCAGGCTGAAAGCTTTATGTCACAGATGGACCTGAGCGACGAGCATCGTCGGCAGGCCATCACCCTGTTCAAGGAGGGCAGCCAGGACGATTTTTCCATAGACGACGCCATGATTCGCTTTCAGTCACGTTGCGGTCGTTATCGCCAGTTACAGCAAATACTACTGGAGTACCTGTTTTATATTGCCTTTGCCGATGGCGAGTTACATAGTGCCGAGCGCCAGAGCCTGGAAAAAATTGCGGCCTGGCTGGGCGTGCAGGGGGCCGCGTTTGATCGGCTGCTGCAGATGTACTCTGCACAATTCGGCTTTTCCCAGGGGGGTGCGGCGCCCCGCGGCAGTGTAAACCAGTTAGGGGAGGCCTATAGGGCACTGGGGGTGGAGGCGTCGTCCAGTGACCGCGAGGTCAAGCGCGCCTACCGAAAACTAATGAGCCGGCATCACCCGGACAAGCTCATAGCCCAGGGGGTGCCGGAAGATATGCTGAAGGTGGCGACGGAGAAAGCGCAGGAAATCACCGCCGCCTATGACCTGATTGTCGCGGCGAGGGCGGCAGAGCACCGGTAGTCCGGAAGGGCCTGCCGAACCGATAACAAAAAGCGAGAAACGGAGTTGGCTGATGGATGCGGTGCTTCAGCAAGGCGTTGAATTTATCCTCTGGGTGCAACAGTATCAGAGCACGGGACTGGATACGTTTTTTCGCCATTTCACTGATTTCGGCGGTGCGCACTACCTTTATATGGCGCCCCTTGTGATATGGAGTATCGACTACCGTATCGGCTGCCGGCTGGTTCTATTGCTTGTCTCCACCCTGTTCGTCAATAGCCTGGTCAAGGACTTGCTTGCCCAGCCCCGTCCCTTCCAGGTGGATGATCGGATTGTATCCGCCGGAGAACACGGCTACGGCCTGCCCAGTGGGCATGCCCAGTTAGTGGTGGTGTTCTGGGGGGTGCTGGCGGCGTGGCTACAGAATAAATGGTTCTGGCTTGTCGCGGTTCTGATCATGTTCCTGATGGGCTTTTCGCGGGTCTACCTGGGAGTGCATTTTCCTACTGACATCATCGGTGGTTGGGCCCTGGGGCTGGTGACCCTGATTCTGTATATGCGCTATGTCGATGCCTTCGAGGCCTGGGCCCGGGCTCTGGGGTGGCGGCGACAAGTGTCGCTCGTGGTGGCTATTTCGTTGCTGATGGCGCTGCCCGGCAGCGACAGTTTTGAGGCCGTGCTGATCGTCTGTCTGGCGGGTTTCTTTCTCGGCTCCGGCCTGGGGATGGTGTTGGCCGCCGCGGGCGATCTGGATTTTGACGGTCGCGGTGCGGTTTGGCGACGGCTGTTGCGCTACGTCGTCGGCATGTCCGGCACCCTGGCGCTTATCTACCTGATGCGGGAGAAGATCTCCGGCGCCGAGGGCTTTATCGGTTC
Source organism: Gammaproteobacteria bacterium (assembly GCA_030618705.1). Taxonomy (GTDB): domain Bacteria; phylum Pseudomonadota; class Gammaproteobacteria; order Pseudomonadales; family JAHEGP01; genus JAHEGP01. Next base: position 3,635 of record JAUXCW010000038.1, read on the forward strand.
TGTCATTCTCTATGTCGAACTGGCCGTTGTGGGTTTCTGGGTCAGTTACGTGGCGCCGTGCTTGTTCAGTCGTATCGGCCTGGGTTCGGCTTCGAGCCGGGGTCCTGCCATGGTCGCAGGTTGAGCCGGGGCCATGACGCAGTACTGGCGGGTAGTGGATGAGCAGCGCGACCGGGCAATGGCATCCGCGGTGCCGAACCTGGATGCGGCACTACGGCTGGAGGGCGAAAGAGTGAGCGGTGTGGACGGCAGCTCGTGCCTGGTCGATGTGCTGGCGTTCGGCGGGCAGCGGTATTTCTTCAAGCGCTACCATGAGGCGAATTCAGGCCCACAACAGTTTATGTTGCGATCCAGGGTGCGTGCCGAATGGGACAACCTGTATTTGTTTCGTCGCCTCGGCATCGCCACGCCGGAGCCGATTGCCATCGGCGAGCGCCGCTGCCGGGGGATTTTTCGGCAGGGCGTTCTGGTCAGCGCCGATATCCCCCAGGCCATCGACCTGGCACAGCTGGCGGGGACTCGCGCCGATCTGTTTCAGGATCGTGTGTGGTTCGGCGAGCTGTGCCACAAACTGGCGGCGCCCCTGAGGCGATTGCACGACATCGGTTTTGCCCACAACGACTTGAACTGGCGCAATGTGCTGCTGACACTGGAGCCCCAGCTTAAGGTGTACTTTTTTGATTGTCCCAACGGGCGTCGCTGGGTCTGGCCGTTTCGCCAGTTTCGCATCGCCAAGGATCTGGCGCACCTGGATAAAATGGGACGGCGCTATCTCAGCCGCAGCCAGCGCATGCGGTTTTACCTGGCCTATGCCGGTCACCGGCGGCTGGGTGCAGCGGATAAACGCTTGTTGCGGCTGGTGCTGGGTCGCGATGTCGACGTCAAATACGCGCCCCGGCGCGAGGCCGGCTCATCTGAAGAAAAACCCTGAACTGGAGAACACTATGTCGACGATCGATGAAATCAGTGGCTGCCGTATTCTGGTGGCCGGTCCCACAGGGCAGGTGGCGCGACCCGTGGTCGCCCGCTTGGCGCAAAACAATGAGGTCTTCGCCCTGGCTCGCTTCAGCAAATCCGAGGATGAGGCGGCAATCCAGGCCCTGGGCGCCACTACCATCGCGGCGGATCTGGCCAGTGACGATTTGTCCGGTCTGCCCACCGACCTCGATTACGCGCTCAACTACGCTGTGGTCAAGACCGGGGATTTCGATTACGATCTCGCGGCCAACGGCGAGGGAGCGGGGCGCCTGATGATGGCTTGTCGCGAGGTTCGCGCCTTTGTTCACTTCTCCTCCACCGCGGTCTACCAATACGCCGGGCACCAGCCGCGCGTGGAGTCCGACCCGCTGGGTGACAATCATCGCATGATGTTTCCCACTTATAGCATCAGCAAAATTGCCGCGGAAACCGTGGTGCGGTTTGTGGCCCACCAGTTCGATATCCCCACCACCATCGCCCGCCTCAGCGTACCCTATGGGGATAACGGCGGCTGGCCCTTTTTCCACCTGCTGATGATGAAAGAGGGCATTGCCATCGATTTGCACCCGGAACACCCCAACTACTACAACCTGCTGCACGAGCGGGACTATATCGACAAGGTGCCTGCCTTATGCGCCGTTGCCTCGCCCGAGGTAACGACACTGAATTTCGGCGGCTCCGAGCAAACCAGCATCGAGCAGTGGTGTGAATACCTGACCGAGCTCACCGGCCTGGAGCCCTTGTTCAAGGATAATCCACAGGCCTTTGGCAGCCTCGCGATTGACACCACGCGCATGCACGAGCTCATCGGGCCGACCACGGTGGCTTGGAGGGAGGGTATCCTGGGTATGGTGCGCAGCTTGGCGCCGGATCTTTTAAAACCGGGCTATCGATAGCCGCGTCACGCCTGGAGCCAATCGACAGGATCTGCCATGTGCAATAGTTTGAGCTTAACTTTGAACCTTGTCGCATAACTGTAAATAGCTAGTCATACTTCGGTAACCGCGAATGGTTAGTCTGATCCAGCTGTCTATACTGGGAGTCCCCGGATAAGACAAGCACCCCCGGATTGGATTAATACAGATGAGGTTAAGGATATGATCAAGCGATTTTTGTGTGCCACCTTCGGCCATATGTTCCACTACAACAACGACAGCACTATCACTTGCAGCGGCTGTGGAGAGCATCTCCAGCGCTAGCTGTCACAGTCCCGGGTAGCCATACCCGGGCTTGTCGATTTTCCAGGGTCGGTATCGCCATGTGCGTACCGGCCCTTTTTCGTTTCAGCCCCACCGCTAGCCTATGGCCGGGCATTGACGCCAGCCTATCGACTACTTAGTAAGGAATATATACAATAATGCTTAATGACTAATCAGCCTGTCCTCTCAAAGGGTGGCCAGTCGGCTGAGCCCTGTCCGACAGACAGTAGCCCCTGCTACCTGTTACTGGATTGCGCGCGCTTGATTCGGCGGCGTTTTTCCGGGCAGCTGGCGGGTAGCGGCCTGTCCGAGCCGCAGTGGCGCGTGCTGGCTTTTGTCGCCCGCAGTGAGGGGCTGAGCCAGACCGAATTGGCCGCACTGCTGGGCCTGCACAAGGTCGCCCTGGGCGAACACATAGCGCGTCTGCAGCAGATGGCTTATCTGCAGCGTGCGGCGGATCCTGCCGACCGGCGTGCCCGGCGCATCTATCTTGCACCTGCCGGACGGCCTCTGGCCGAGCACATGGCGCAGCGGTTCAGGGGCTCCATGGAGCGGGTGTCGGGCGCGGATCGACAGCAACTCCATAAGCGACTACAGCCGCCACTACAGACCCTGACCCGGCAGCTCTGTCCGCCGGAGACCTTGCAGGCCCTGGATCGCTTGACGCTGGAGACCTCCCTCCACCTGGTCGGCGTACTTGCGCGCCTGCTGGGCCGAAAGCTCGACGGCATGTTAAAACCCCACGGCCTGAGCAGGTTGCAGTGGCAGGCGCTTATCGGTGTCTACGCACGGCCCGGGACCAGCCAGACCGAGTTGAGCCAGGCGCTGGGTATCAACAAGGCCGTCCTCGGCCAAATACTGGATGTGCTGGAGACGGCTGCCTGGCTGCGGCGATCAGCAGATAGCGAAGACAGACGGATCAAGCGCCTGGCCGTCGAGGATTCGGCCCGGTACCGGGTACGGGATATCCTGCGGGACTGCGCCTGCCTCGACCGTTTGATTGAATCGGCCCTGACCGGGCCCGCCCTGCGCCAGCTGGTGTCGACGTTGAGCCGAATGCGCCGGCAGTTATCCGAGGTTTGAAAAAGAGAGTCCTATGACGACAGAACAAGCTACGGCGGAAATCGCAGAAGACCTCGATCCGGCCCGGGATGAAGCAAGCAAGGGCACCGGTGGGCGACGTGTCCTTATCGCGCTGGTGATGCTCCTTGTGCTCGGCTTGCTGGGCTACTGGTTGTACCAGCGCTCCACCCATGTCTACAGCGATGATGCCCGTATCGCCGCGACCATGATCAATGCCAGCAGCAAAATTGGCGGCTGGGTCGTGGAGTTTCCGGTGTCCCGGGGCGACCGGCTCGAGCCAGGGGATTTGATTGCGGTGATGGATTCCCGGGAAACGGGTCTGATACACCGGCAGTTGCAGGCCCGGCTGTCGGCCATGGATGCGAAAATCGACCGGGGAAGAGCCGAGATGCGTATGGTGCGGCAGCAGACCAGCGGCAGTTACCAGGCCGCTCAATCCCAGCTCTCGGCGGTCCAGGCCGCGTTGGCGTCCAGCGAGTCGGATCGGGAATACAAAACCGCGGAATGGCAGCGAGCCCAGTCCCTGCGCAAGAAGAAAATACTTTCCCAACACGACTGGGAGATCGCCCGCAATGCCTATAAACAGTCTGAACAAGCGACACAGCAGGCGAGTGCGCAGGTCGCGTCCGCGCGGGCACGCTTGATCGAAGCCGAGGCCGCCCAGGCGCGTATCGCGGTGCTGGAAGGTGAGTTGAAATCCCTGCGCTTCCAGCGCGACAGCCTGGCGCTGGAGGTCGAGCAAAAGGGCGTCAACCTGGCGGACCACCGCATTACCGCGAGCATCGGCGGCCTGGTGGACAAAACGTTTATCGACGCCGGCGAATTCGTGATGCCGGGGCAACGTCTGCTGATAATGCACGACCCGGATATAATCTGGGTCGACGCCAATATCAAGGAGACCCAGGTCCGTTACCTGCAAGTCGACCAGCGAGTAGAGGTCAATGTGGACGCCTACCCGGATAAGGTCTTCACGGGTCGACTGGAGAGCATCGGCAATGCGGCCACCAGCCAGTTCTCCCTGCTTCCCAGCGCCAATCCCAGTGGTAATTTTACCAAGGTCACCCAACGCATCCCGGTCCGTATCAGCCTGCAACAGGAGGCAGGTCTGCTCAAGCCGGGGATGATGGTCGAGGTTGCGATTGAGCACTGATCGTGTCGAGCGCTATATCGCCGGCCTGAACACCAGCGACCCGTTCAAGCTGCTGTTTCGGCGTTACGGGGTCGGCTACCGCTGGATGGCGATGTTGACCATTATGCTCGCCATGCTGGCGACGCTGCTCACCGGCACTATAATCAACGTCGCCATCCCCCAGATCATGGGTGCCTACGGGGTCGGCCAGGACGAGGCGCAATGGCTCTCCACCGCCAATCTCGCCGCAGCCACTGTCGGTATGCTCACTTCCTCATGGCTGGTGCAGCGTTTTGGTTTGCGCCCGGCGCTGGTGGGTATGATGAGCCTGTTTATGCTTGGCTCGGTGGTGGGCGGCATGAGTCCCAACCTGGAAGTCATGATCCTGGCGCGAATCGTCCAGGGCCTGACCTCGGGCCAGGTGGCGCCGTTGTCGATCGCCATTATTTTCCAGCTATTTCCACCGGGCAAACAGGGCTTGGCGATGGGCGTCTCCAGTATCGGCGCAGTGCTGGCGCCCGCGGTCGGGCCAACGGTTGGCGGCCTACTGGTAGAGACCTTCAATTGGCGCTACGTATTTTTCCTCGGTGTGCCGTTTTCTCTGCTGTGCATCCCCATGGCCTTGCTGTTCCTGCCGATGCGAGGCGGACCCCGGCCGCGGCTACCCTTTGACCTGCGCGGCCTGGTACTACTGAGCGCGGCAATTACCTGCCTGCTAATGGCCTTGACCAACGGCGAGGGCGAGGGCTGGAGTTCCAATCTCGTGCTGTCCCTGTTTGCCGGTTCCGCTGCCGCCTGGACGGGGTTTATCTATTGGGAGCGGCGCTGTGAGGTGCCCCTGCTGAACCTGGAGCTTTTTGCCATCCGCCGCTTTTCGATATTTGCCCTCACCGCCTTTGCCGTCGGTGCCGGACTCTACGGCTCCATGTACCTGATTCCACTGTTCCTGCAGTTGGTGCAGGGCATGTCTCCCCGTGAAGCCGGTAATGCGATGTTGCCTGCCGGCATCGCGCTGGCCATCGCCGTGCCGTTCTGTGGTCGGCTGGTGGACAGATTCGACCCTCGCTGGTTGATCACCGCCGGTATCCTGTTTATCTCACTCTCGTTCTGGCTGATGCGCAGAGCCGACCCCTCCACCGGGTTCTGGGTGTTCGCCTGGTGGATGATCCTTGGTCGCCTGGGCGTGGCCTTCTCGTTTCCCACCCTCAGCCTGGGGGCGGTGAAATCGGTACCCATGGAATATCTGAGCCAGGCCTCAGGGGCGCTGAATTTTGTGCGCCAGCTGGGGGGCGCATTTGGAGTGAACCTGTTGTCGATACTGTTACTGCGTCGTACCAATTTCCATACCGACGCCATCATGTCGACCCAGAGCTACGACAATACGACCACGGCGGAACTGTTGGCGGGAGTACAGCAGCTGCTCTCGGAGGCGGGATTGACCGCGGTCGAGAGCGGAGCGGTGGCGGTTCAGTACCTGGCCGGAATGCTGCACATGCAAGCATCGGTTATCGCCTTTCGCGACTGCTTTATTGTCGCCGCGATCGTGTTCCTGCTGACCCTGCTTCCCACCTGGATGCTGAAACGGGAAGTGCGGCCCTGAACTTGTTCTAACTGCCAAAGCCCTCGTTCAACTGCTTTTTTATCGCCCGTTCGGCCATGGCTCGATTGCCCTCACCCGGCACGTAGACCAGCGGGGCGCTGGGATTCCCCAATGCGGCCAGGCTTTCGCTGACGACGTCCTCCGCCTCCATCCAGAATTCATCCGGAATGCTTGCGGGATCAAAATCGGCAAAATACGCGGTACGATGAAAACCGGTGCGAATATATCCCGGGCACAGGCACTGGATACGGATGCCCATGGCCTGCACTTCCTGTTGCAGGGCAATGGAAAAATTGTTGATAAAAGCCTTGGTGCCGCAATACGCCGCGATACCACCCAGGGGTGCAAGTGCCGCCAGTGACGATACGTTGATAATATCGCCTCGCTGCTGTTGTTTCATTCCGCCGAGTGCGGTGAGGGAAAGTTGCATGGTGGCGTTGATGTGCAGGCTTACCATGGCCTCTTGCGAGGCGGGTTGCTGCTTCATAAAAGGGCCGATGGTGGTGAAGCCGGCGTTGTTGACCAGGTAGCGCAGTGGTCCCTGTTGTCGAATAGTCTCCACCAGTCGGGCGATTCCTATGGTGGAGCTCAGGTCGGCCTCGACGATGCGAATCTTGAGCCCGCGTTGCTCCAATTCACTCGCCAGTTGTTGCAGGGGCTCCGGTCGTCGAGCACTGAGAATCATCTCGTCGCACTTGTCTGCCAGTTGCCTGCAGAATTCGGCGCCGAGGCCCGATGAGGCACCGGTCACCAGGGCCTTGCGTGGTATGTCTGTCACGGCGTTACTCCCCCGCTTTAAGGGTTGGCTGGTTTAGTTGATGTCGTACTCGTCATGTACCAGCTCGATAAACGCACGTATCAGTTGCGGATCGAACTGGCCGTCGTCTTTTTCTTCGTCGAGAATACTAATGGCTTTTTCCACCGGCATGCCCTTGCGGTAGACGCGGTCACCGGTCATCGCGTCCCAGGCATCGGCAATGGCGACGATACGTGCCAGCAGGGGGATTTCCTCCCCCTTCAAGCCGTCGGGGTAGCCCTTGCCGTTCCAGTGCTCGTGGTGGCTGCCCGCAATCTCCGCATACTCCCGAAACCGGACCAGGGGTTTCATAATGGTTTTGGAAAATGTCGGGTGTTGCTTCATGATTTCGTATTCTTCGTCATTCAGGGGCGCCGGTTTATTCAGTACACTGTCGGCGATGCCGATCTTGCCGAGGTCGTGGGTGACCGCCCCGAAGCGCAATTTTTCCAGGGTCTCCTTATCGAGACCAATGCGTTCGCCGAGCCTCAGTGAGTAGCGTGTCACCCGCCCGGAATGCGCGGCGGTATAGGAATCTTTCTTTTCCAGCGCGCGGGTCAGCGTGGTGACCATACTGCGATAGGAATTTTCCTGCTCCTCGATAAGGCGCTCGATACTGTCTGCCATCGAGTCGATGCTGCGGGACAACTGCCCGATCTCGTCCTTGCGCACGAGCCCGGTGCGGCTTTCCAGGTCGCCGGCGGCGATCGCCTCGGTGGTTTTGTTGATGGCGATGAGCGGGGCGGTGACTCGTTGGGCCGCTAGCAGGGCAATGATGGCGACGATGGCAGCGAGGATGCCGGCGCCGATAATATGATGATCTACTGTGGCTTTGCGCTGTGCTTCGAGGGTGGCGAGGGAAGCGCTGACAGCGCTTTCAATGGCGCTGACCGGGGAGGCCAGGGCCAGCCAGGAATCGTGCTTGTCACTGAGGGCGGTGACCGCCAGCATATACTCTCCCTGGGGTAGCTGTACGGATTCCAGATGCAGGCTATCGCCGCGCCGCAGTTGGCGAATATCCTCTAGTTGCCGGGGTGACAGCCCCTCCAGGGACCTTTCCTGGGGGGCGGTATCCCAGTCACTGTCCAATTCCAGGGGTTCCTTCATGGCGACAATGGCGAGCGTGTCCGCGGTTTCGGGTTCGAGTAAGGCGAGTTGCGCCTCGTTGAGCCAGGGCTGCGAAATACTGTGGAAGTTGAGAATGCGCATCAGGGGCAGGTCTATCGCGGTTACCCCGATGATTGCGCCGTTGGACGAACGGATGGGCGCAGCCACGGGAATGACCGGTTGGCCGGTGCTGGCATCGATGGTCAGGGGCAGCCAGCTGATTTCTCCGCTCTCTACAGCTTTTTTATACCAATGGCGCTGGCGGGGGTCATAGGCTTCCGGGTACTCACCGTGCCCGGGGTAGACCATGCCAAGCCCGGATTCGAGCGCCACATAGTGCCAGAGTGAGTAATCCGATGTCTCCTGGTAAATGGCTTTGACCGCCTCGCTGATACTGGCCAGTTTGTTTGCTGCTCCGCGAGCCTCCGAATCGCCCTCGCTGCCCGGTGCGAACGTGAAGCTGGGTTGCTCGAAGGAAACCTTGACATGGGGCGAGGCGAAACCCGCGCCCTTGCGGCTAAAACGTTTCTCGTCGACCGCGTCGGGTGACTGAGGTACGTCATTGCTGAGGAGGATATCCATATCAGGCTGCGGTGGCAGCGCCATGGCCAGCTCCATCAGCACCTGCTGTTGCCGCAGGTAGTTGACGGTGGATTGCGCCATCAGCACCAGGTTCCGGCCAATATCGGCAACTTTTTCCGTCATATAACGGCGGTCACGGGTGAGTATTTGCTGGCGGGCCGATTTGGCGACGGAATCCGCCATGGCATCGACCTGTCGCACGGAATGCCAGCCCGAGATGGCCACCGGCAGCAGCGCGATGGTCAGGAGTAAAACTAACTGCTGGTAACGAATCGACATGGGGAATTACCACTCACCGGTATTGGGCATGGAGTGCCAGGGTTCCTGCGCCGGCAGCGCCTCGCCTCTTTGCAGCAGCTCGATGGAAATATTATCCGGCGAACGGATAAAGGCCATGTAACCGTCGCGGGGTGGTCGGTTGATGGTGACGCCGGCATCGGCCAGTTGCCCGCAGGTCTGGTAGATGTCGTCCACACGATAGGCCAGGTGGCCGAAGTTGCGTCCACCGTCGTATTGCTCGGTATCCCAGTTGTAAGTCAGCTCCAGTAGCGGAGCCTTGTTTACGGCCGCTCGTTCCGCGTCCCCCGGTGCGGCGAGGAAAACCAGGGTAAAGCGCCCTGCCTCGCTGTCCTGGCGATCGGTTTCCACCAGCCCCAGCTTGTTGCAGTAGAAATCGAGTGAGCGCTCGAGATCGCTGACACGAACCATTGTATGCAGGTATTCCATGGTGACTCATCCGCTTGTTGAGTGGTGGCGCCGGGAGTGGGAGTTGATTGTCCGGGCCGTTGATATTACGGGATTGTGCATCAGGCCACCGCGGACAACAAGGGCATTTTAAATACTGTAAAAGAAGCGCGGGTATTGACTCACGGGCGACGGCAATGATTTACTGTGAGGCTTCAAGGAAGTCCGAATAATTGATAAATTATCGATAAATAAAGGGACCTGGGGATGAGACGCGTTCTGTTAGTCCTTATCTGCCTGTTGCAGGTATTCGCCCACTCAGCGCTGAGCCTGGAGTACTGGGTCGAGTCACTGCAACAAAAGCATCATATCCAGATCGAATAGCGCGGGGTTTCGTCCGGCACCTGATGCCCCGGTTTAGCTCTTGAGAATCACCGAGGATCCGTGGCCGAACAGCCCCTGGTTTGCAGTGATGCCGGCGCTGGCGCCCTGCACCTGGCGCTCCCCGGCTTCTCCCCTGAGCTGCCAGGTTAGTTCGCAAACCTGGGCCAATGCCTGCGCGGGCACTGCCTCGCCAAAGCAGGCGAGACCGCCGGAGGGATTGACCGGCACCTTGCCGCCGAGCCTGGTGACACCGTCGCGTATCATTTTGGCACCGTCACCGCGGGCGCAAAGTTGCAGGTCCTCATACCAGTCCAGTTCCACTGCCGAGGACAGGTCGTACACTTCCGCGACATTGATATCTTCCGGGCCGATACCGGCCTCCTCGTAGGCCTTGGCGGGGATGGCGGCGCGGTAACGCAGGGCGTCGACGCCGTCTGCGGCGGCGGAATCGGTGGCGATATCGGGCATTTCCACCACTGAGCTGGCGAAGGTAGGGGTGACTGTGGATATCGCTGCGACCCTGACGGCGTCCCCTCGACCCATCTTTTTCGCATAGTCCATACTCGATATGACCAGTGCAGCCCCGCCGTCGGAGGTGGCGCAAATATTGAGCAATCTGAGCGGGTCGGCGACCATCGCGGATTGGCGCACATCCTCCAGCGTGAACTTTTTTCGGTAGCGGGCATAGGGGTTGGTATAGCCGTGCTCCGAGTTTTTCACTTTGACCAGGCCGAAGTCGTCCTCGGTGTCACCGTACAAATCCATCCGGCGGCGGGCGTACAGGGCGAAATAGCTGGGGTTGGTGATGCCCAGGTAAAATCGGACCCAGTCCGGGTCCTCCGGGCGGTAACCCCCGGCGGGCGCCAGAAAGCCCTTCGGGGTAGTATCCGCGCCGACCACCAGGGCCACTTCACAGGCGCCGGAGAGAATCTTGCTGCGCGCGGCAGCCAGTGCCTGCGAGCCTGAAGCGCAGGCGGCATAGGAGGTATTGACCTCCGCACCTTGCCAGCCCAGGGCCTGGGCAAAGGTGGCACCGGCGACATAACCGGGATAGCCGTTGCGCATGGTGGCGCCGCCGGAGACAAAACCCACATCACGCCAATCCACCTCGGCATCGGCCAGGGCGTCCCGCGCCGCTTTGACCCCGTACTCGACAAAGTTACGCCCCCACTTGCCCCAGGGGTGCATGCCGACTCCAAGAATTGCTATGTCCTGACTCATGTCTCGTCTCCCGTCCGGGGCTTCCATTTCCAGCTGACTTTTTCGATATCGCCATCCATGTGCAGGGTCTGCAGTACCAGTTCCATCTGCTGGCCCACTTTGAGCTGCTCTACCGCGACTCCCTCGACAACCTGGCCGAGAATAATCATCTGCTCTTTTTCGAGTTCGACGGCTGCAATGGCGTAGGGCTCAAAGGGATCGGCGGCGACAAACGGCTCTGGCGGCTTGTAACACGCATTGGTATACGACCAGATCTTACCGGTTCGGCTGAGCTGTACCTCGTCGAACTGCTCACTGTCGCAGGCCGGGTTCTTGCAGTAGCTGATGTGCTTCGGGAAATAGTAGGTGCCGCAACGAGTGCAGCAGCTTCCCAGCAAGTGAGGATGTTCGGCATCCATGGTGTACCAGCCCTCGATGGCCGGCTGAACGTCGTTGGCGCTCATAATCGGGTTCTCCGCATTGGTATCAGCTGTCGTGTGCTGAATATCGTGAATCGCCATCAAGCGCAAAATGTATCGCCGTTTGAAGCGCGTTGCGGGGATGACAGCGGATCGGCTCACTCCAGAAGGTTGCGTAGCATACTATTGGGTGGCCACGGGTAGCAAGTGAATGCCCCCTGTGGCGTAAACCCCGGCATTACTGAATTGTCACCGCTCACCGGGGGCTTTTATCTTGCCAAGAACGGGTTTATTCCGGAAGATACATGACTCGAGAGATCGCCGAAGGGTGTGATCCGATACCGGAGAAGCCGATGAAGCTTGAATACACCCCGCAACAGCAAGCGCTCAGGGCCGAGTTGCGAGCCTATTTCAAAGAGCTTGTGACGCCGGAGTTGCTCGCGGAGTGCGAGCGCGATATGGGGGAGGGCGGTGGCCCGCTGTGGCGGGAAGCCCTGCGACAGATGGGTCGTGACGGCTGGATCGGCCTGGGTTGGCCGACCGACCTGGGTGGTAAGGGCCTGAGCCCCATCGAGCAATTTATCTTTGTCGAGGAAATCATGCGGGCGGGTTATCCGTTCCCGTTTTTGACCACCGAGTCGGTGGGGCCGCAATTGGCCGAGCACGGCAATGCCTGGCAGAAGACCGAGGTGGTGCCGAAAATTCTTTCCGGTGACTGCCTGATCGCCATCGGCTATTCAGAGGCGGCCGCGGGCACCGACCTGGCCGCACTAACAACTCGTGCGGTTGCGGACGGCGATGGCTGGATTATCAACGGCCAGAAGATGTGGACCAGCCTGGCGCATTTTTGTGACTATGTCTGGCTGGCGGTGCGCACCGACCCGGACGCACCGAAGAAACACAAGGGTATCTCCATATTCCTGGTACCTACCTCCGACCCCGGCTGGAGCGCTACCCGGGTCAACACCCTGGGTGGCGTACACACCAATGCGACTTACTATGACAATATTCGTGTCAGCGAAAAAAATCTCGTCGGTGAGCTGCATGGCGGCTGGAAGCTTATAACAGGCCAACTCAACCGCGAGCGTCTCAGCCTGGTCAACTACGGTCCTACCGCGGAGCTGTTCAACAAGGTCGTCGAGTGGGCGCAGCAAACGGAGTTGCCCGGGGGGGGGAGTGTCATTGACCAGGCCTGGGTGCAAATCAATCTGGCCAGGGTTCGTGCCGGCGCCGAGGTGCTCAAGCTGGTGGCTTATAAGCAAGCCTGGGCGATGACCGAGGGCAATCTGGAAATGGCCGATGCCTCGGCGGCCAAGGTCTACGGCTCGGAATTTTTTATCGAGATGTATCGCCTGCTGGGTGAGATTCTGGGGCAAGCCTCCTTGATAAAAGGGGAGTCCGATACCGGCGCCATCCTGCGAGGCCGCCTGGAGCGTCTTTATCGCACCGCCTCCATCATCACCTTTGGTGGCGGTACCAACGAAATTCAGCGCGATATTATCTCGGCAGCGGGTCTGTGGATGCCGCGAGCAGCACGTTAGGGAGCAGGATCATGGACTTTGGATTTAGCGAAGAGCAAGGCGAGGTACAAAACCTGGCACGGCAAATCTTCTCGGAGCAAGTGACGGCGGAAAAGCTCGCGGCCTACGATGAATACCAGCGGGAGCGATTCGACCAGGAACTGTGGGGCAAGCTCGCCGGGGCGGGCTTGTTGGGCGTGGCCATCGAAGAGACATACGGCGGCATGGGCTTCGGTTTTACCGAGCTGGCGCTGTTTATCGAGGAAATCGGCCGCAGCATCGCCCCGGTCCCGGCGATGAGTCACCTGGTTTCGTCGGCCTTGCCAATACAAAAGTTTGGCAGCGATGCGCAAAAAGAACGCCTGCTGCCACGAGCTGCCACGGGTGAGGGTTTGCTCACGGCGGCGCTGATGGAAAACCTCAACGAAGACGCTGCCGCGCCTCTACTCACGACAGCGGTGGCCGAGGGTGATGGCTACCGCGTCAGTGGCGTCAAGACCTGTGTGCCCTTCGCCCACCGGGCAGATCGTATTCTCCTGTCCGCATCGACTAACGATGGCGTTGTGGTGTTGCTG
>JAUXCW010000305.1 GCA_030618705.1 Gammaproteobacteria bacterium
GGATTCTAAACCCCGGCAAGGTACTGGCTCCGGTGACTTAAAGGGGACGCAACCCTTTTGACTTAATGGGGACGCAACCCTTTTTAGCTATTTACTCCCTAAAAAGGGTTGCGTCCCCATTAAGTCTTAAGTCCAGGCCTTAAAGGGTTGCGTCCCCTTTAAGTCACCGGAGCCAGTACCTTGCCGGGGTTTAGAATCCCCTTTGGGTCCATGGTCTGCTTCAAGCTGCGCATCAGCGCGATCTCTTCCGCCGTGCGGGAATACTGCAGGTAATCGCGTTTTTCCAGGCCAATACCGTGCTCGGCGGACAAAGAGCCGTTCAACGGGGCCAGTGCGCTGTAGATAATCTCATTTACCTCGTGGTGTTGTTGCGGGTCGTCCGAGCCGATACTGACCACGACGTGAAGATTGCCGTCGCCCAGATGGCCGAAGATACCCACCCGCCCCTGTGGCCAGCGCGCCACTATCTTTTCTTCGATGCCGGCAAGGTAGCGCTCCATATCGGGAATCGCGAGGCTGATATCGTAGAGGAATACGGGAAACCACTCGATAAAACACAGGATATTGTCGCGGATCTCCCACAGTTCATCGCGCTCTTTTTGTGACTTGGCGATGACAGCGTCGATGATGATCTCCCGTTCGAAAACCTGCTCCAGCAGCAGTTCAAAGTGTTCCGCATCCCGGGTCTGGTCGGTGCCCATGGCCTCGATCAGGATATAGTAGGGGTAGTCCCGCTCCATCGGCGATTGCCTGCCGTACTCCCCTTCGCTGGTGGCGAGGGTATAGTAGCTGTTCCACATCACCTCAAAGGCGCTGAGTTGGCCGCCGAGTTCCCGGTCCATATAGTTGAGCAGTTCAGTGACTTTGTCGAAGCTGTCGGTGGCGGCGAGCACGGTGTTCTGGCTGCTCAACAGGGGCGACAATTTCAGCACGGCGCGGGTGACGATACCCAGGGTGCCCTCGCTGCCGATAAACAGTTGTTTGATGTCGTAGGCCGCGTTGTTTTTGATCACCTTGCTCATCGAGGAAATTATCGTGCCGTCGGCGAGAACGGCTTCCAGGCCGAGTACCAGGTTGCGGGTCATGCCGTGGCGTATTACCCGGTTGCCGCCGGCATTGGTGGCGATATTGCCGCCGATGGTGGCGCTGCCCCGTGCGCCGAGGTCCAGGGGAAAGGAAAAGCCGGCCTCTTCGGCGGCTTCCTGCACGGCTTGCAGGGGCACCCCGGCTTCCACGGTCAGGGTGCGGGACAGGGGATCGAGTTCCTCCACCCGGTTCATGCGCTCCAGGGAGATCGCCAGTTCACTCGGTTTGGCGACGCAGCCGTCGACCATGCCGGTTTTGCCGCCCTGGGCAACGACTGGCTGGCCTGCTTCATGGCAAATTTTAAGTACTTGCGACAACTCTTCGGTGCTGCGGGGGCGCAGTATGGCGGCGGCCTCGCAGGCGCCCCTGCCCCAGCCCGCCTCCCGTGAGCTGACATCTTCCCCGGTCAGTACGCCGTTGGCACCCAGGATTTGTTCGAACTGGTCTAATAGCTGCTGCATGGCGATCTCCTCGAATGGTCATTGCCTGTTCTTCCCTGCGTTGCTGCCTACTGCTGTGCAGGGGCGCAGATTAGCACGAATATTGGTCGAGTGAATTGGACCCTGCGGGTTCTGTTGGTCGATTGTTGGACTGAATGCACCCGGTGGAGGCGCCGTTCAGGGACAACAAGCAAAATACTTGAACGGCGTAAAAACATACTATATGTTCAGCGTTGCCTCGTCGACGCCACGCCGGTGATCGATGTCGAAACCAATGGCGCGACCGGGAGGGGGAGAACAGGATGGCAGATAGGCAGGATTCCTTTCGCAGCGAGGTGCGGGCCTGGTTGGAACAAAATTGCCCCGCCAGTATGCGCGTACCCATTCGCTCGGACGAGGAGGTGGTCTGGGGTGGCCGCAATGCGGTGTTCCGGCACGATGATCAACGCTTATGGCTGGAACGGATGGCGTCGAGGGGCTGGACCGTTCCCACCTGGCCCGCGGAATACGGCGGGGGCGGCCTGGACAAAGCCGGGGCGCAGGTGCTGCGACAGGAGCTGGCGAGCATGGGCTGTCGATCGCCGCTGCAGAGCTTCGGCATTTCCATGCTCGGGCCGGCACTGCTGAAATACGGCAACGAGGCACAAAAGCGGGAACATATCCCGAAAATTGCAAAAGGAGAAATACGCTGGTGCCAGGGTTACAGCGAACCCGGTGCCGGCTCTGATCTCGCCGGCCTGCAAACGCGGGCCGAGGACGCGGGCGACCACTACCTGGTCAACGGCTCGAAGGTATGGACGTCCTTTGCCGACAAGGCGGATTGGATATTCTGCCTGGTGAGGACCTCCAGCGAGGGGCGCAAACAGCAGGGCATCAGCTTTTTGCTTTTCGATATGGCCTCTGAAGGCGTAAGTACCTCACCGATCAGGTTGATCTCCGGTAATTCACCGTTCTGCGAAACCCATTTCAACAATGTCAAAGTGCCCAGAGCCAACTTGATGGGAGAGGAGGGAAAGGGCTGGGCGATCGCCAAGTACTTGCTGACCCATGAGCGCGAGATGATTGGTGAATTCGGCGGTGGCGGTGGTGAGAGCCTTTCCCGGGTCGCGCTCGACAGAATAGGCAGCGAGCACGGTCGCCTGGCGGATCCGATATTGCGGGGCGAACTTCTCAAGCTGGAGCTCGACCTGGCGGCATTTTCCATGACCATGGGCCGTGTCGTCGATGAGGCGAGGACCGGACAGGGTCTGGGCGCGAGATCCTCGATGCTGAAATACGTCGGCACCGAACTCAATAAGCGGCGCTATGAATTGCTCATGGCGATGGAAGGGATGCAGGGCCTGGGTTGGGACGGCGAGGCATACGACGACGGCGTGTTGCCGCGACAGTGGCTTCGCAGCAAGGCCAACTCCATCGAGGGAGGAACCTCGGAGATACAGCTCAATATCATTGCCAAGGGGATTCTCGGCTTACCTTCCTGAGCGATGACTTGTTGCATTGACGCAAAATACGACAGTGAATAGAGAGTGGCCATGGCTTTGTTACTGACCGAAGACCAGCAGATGCTCAAGGACGCCGCCCGCGGGTTTCTGGCAGAAAAGGCCCCCGTGGGTGAGTTGCGCCGACTACGTGACGAAAAGGATCCGACAGGGTTCAGCCGTGAACTATGGCGTGAGATGGCGGCCATGGGCTGGGCCGGCATGGTCATCCCGGAGCAATATGGCGGCCTGGATTTCGGCTATGCCGGGCTTGGACAGGTGCTCGAGGAGATGGGTCGGAAGCTGTCTGTGACGCCGTTGCAATCGACAGTGCTGGTATCCGCCACCACCATCATCGAGGCCGGTAGCGAGCGGCAGTGCGCCGAATGGCTGCCGAAAATCGCCGCGGGGGAGTTGATCGCAAGCCTGGCGCTGGAGGAGGGAAGGCACCACGGGCCGGAGAATACGGCCCTGCAGGCCAGGGCCGTCGACCAGGCTTATGTTCTCGATGGCAAAAAAATGATGGTATTGGACGGCCATGTGGCCGATCTGCTGCTGGTTGTTGCGCGAACATCCGCCGGCGTGGGAGAGCGCGACGGTCTTACCCTGTTTGCGGTTCCCGCCGATAGCGCGGGTATTGAAATCGAGCCGCAGAGCATGGTCGACAGCCGCAATGCGAGCGTCGTAACCTTGAGCAATGTCGCGGTGACTCCGCAACAAATCGTCGGCGGCCTGGGCGAGGCCCACGGTGTTCTTGAGCGCAGCCTTGCCATTGCCAACATCGGCCTGAGCGCGGAGTTGCTCGGCGTCGGTCTCGAAGCATTTGACAGAACCATTGCGTATCTCGTGGAGCGGCAGCAATTTGGTGTGCCGATCGGCTCGTTCCAGGGTTTGCAGCATCGGGCGGCCGATCTCTATTGCGAGCTGGAACTGTGTAAATCCCTGGTGTTGAAATCGCTGCAGTGTATCGACGAGGGTGGGGAAGAGCTTCTCGTGCTGGCCAGCATGACCAAGGCTAAAACGGCACTGGTCGGCAAGCGCGCTTGCTGTGAGGCCAT
>JAUXCW010000316.1 GCA_030618705.1 Gammaproteobacteria bacterium
TACCAGGCGGAGTCCGGGCCCTGGCGCGATATCTACCTGACCGGCGCCTACGAGCTGCAGGTCGGCGCACCCAGCGAGGGTTTGGATGTGTCTAACGCCGGCCCGCTGTTGGAGCAGACCCCGACCATTCAGTTCCTCAAGGCGACATCGGTGCGGTTAAAGGCCGAAGAGGCCGACGGCCTGGAAATGCTCATCAATATCGTGTTTACCGATCTCAACGATAGCTACGTGTTGGAATTGAAAAACTCGGTACTGCATTATCGCGAGGGGGAGCCCGCGTCGAACGCCAATGCCACCATCCATCTGACCCACCCGCTGTTCGTAAAATTGCTGTCGGGGGAGGGGGGTATCAAGGATGTGGTGTTCTCCGGGGATTTGAAGGTCACGGGGAGCAAGATGGACCTGGTCAAGTTTTTTGGTTTGCTCGACAAGCCCCGTGGAGACTTCAATATCGTTACTCCCTAGCCGGAGCGCTTGTCAAGGCGTTCACAAACCGGGGCTCAGGAATCTCCCTGAAGATACGCCTGCGCCTCGAGGTTGCCAGGAGCACGTTGCAGGACCTGCTGATAGGTGTTGCGAGCTTCATTTTTCTGGCCCAGCCAGAGCTGGGCGCGCGCATGATAAACCAGCACAGTGGCATCTGCTGGGTAGCGCTGGTGCAGTTGCCGGGTGTGATCGAGCAGGATTTGCCATTGT
Source organism: Gammaproteobacteria bacterium (assembly GCA_030618705.1). Taxonomy (GTDB): domain Bacteria; phylum Pseudomonadota; class Gammaproteobacteria; order Pseudomonadales; family JAHEGP01; genus JAHEGP01. The sequence continues at coordinate 697 of JAUXCW010000316.1, forward strand.
TGTTGACCTTCCTCCGCCAGTATCAGTCGCAGGTGAGCGTAGTAATTCCATGGGGATACTTGCAGCGCCTGTCGTGAAAAAACAGCGGCTTCTTTCCAACGCTGCTGCGCCAGCAAGGGAAGTGTCATGCCTATCTGCGCGTCCAGCGATAGTGGATTGGCGTGTAGCGCCAGCTTGTAGTCGGTTTGCGAGCTATTATAATTGCCGGCCAGATAGTTCAGCCATCCGCGGCGCAACCTTGCAAATTCGTTAGACGGTTGCTGGTCCAGCAAAGGATCCATTAGTTTCGCAGCGTTGTTATACTGCCCGTTGATTTCCAGTTCGACGCTTTCCGACCAGACATCGGCCCGGCCGGCGCCACTCAAGCCAAGAAGCAGGCATATTGCCAGCCTGGTGCTAATTTTCATCGCGCTCACCTCACCATTGCTGTGACAGGTTGAAATAGACATAGCTGCTGTTGTAATCATTGTTCAACCGCAGGTTTGTATACAAATCATAACCGATTTGCAACATAAGGCTGGTTCGTGGTGCTGGTTTCCAGCTGCTGTTTAACGCCAGTGAGCCATTCTGCTGGTCGGCCAGGCTGAATACTGTAGCGGCATCCGGATCCACTGCCAGCAAGCGTTTTCCCGCCAGGGCATTGACGCCAAGAGAGTGTAGCTTCAACGGTGCCCGGGGACCGAACCAGTGGGTCCATTTTATTTCCAGGGCGGCACTGTTGGTCTTGCCCTCGGCTACGCTGCCGTCGCTCAGGTGAATAAAATAGCCACGCAGTTGCAGCCAGTCGGCTTGCCCGCCAAGGGCGAAACCGGCAGTGGGAGTGAGTTGGTGGACCTGGTAGTCTACGCCGTCTTCTATGTCGTAACTTGAAAATGTGTAGCCCAGGTCGAGCGCGTAGGTCTTGCGGTAGTTGATAAAGCTGACGATCGGGCTGATCACGCCGATGGTCGCTTTCGAGTTCGTGCCGGCGCCTCTGGCGACCCCGGGATTCCCATGGTCCGGGATGTCGGGCACCGCGCTGTAGCGCGCCTTATCCTGTATCCCATAGCCGTCGAGGCGCAGGGTAAGTTTGCCGGGAAGACTATCCGGATATCGATGCAGACTTCCGCTGAGATAGATAACGTTTTCCTCGACGTATTCGAAGCCCTCCGGATTGTTGTTCTTGCCCTCGATCCTGTTGTAGTTGTAGCCGAGGGTGAAAGCGGATTTTTCCAGGTAGTCGCCGCTCAGGAAGACCCCGGCGTTGAAAAACGTGTCGCGCAACTCGGATTGATTGTAGCTGGACAGCGTGGCCTGGGGCGTAATACGCATCGTCCATGGACCGTTACCGGCTTCGACCGTCGAGACACAGAGGCCGTAAGCCACCATCGTCAGCAGGCCGCGCGCGGTTGTCCTGGTGCTAAATGAGAGCAGGGCGCTCATGGGACATTCTCCTTTGCCTGGAGGGGGGCGTGAGAGACATGCCAGCCGGGGACACCCTCATCGCCGATGAGCCCGGATTCAACGAGTTGTAGCCGCCAGCGGCGATCGCCGAATTCGCAGCTGACGGCCTGAAAGCCTCGCCCGGGGTCGAGGCGGCACTCGGTCTGTACACACCAGGTGTTTGCGCCCAGGGTGAGTTGGTGTCGGCCCTGCTGTCGCCAGTGGCCTTCACTTCCATCCCAGCGGCGATGATAGCGGCTATCCAGGCCGCAACCCAGAGGATGCATTGTATTCAGCAATACCCGTTGCCACCGGGTCAGGGGTAACAGGCTCGCGGCAGGGGAATCGACCCACTGCTGGGCGCTCTCACTCAACGGGGTCAATCCGACGGCCAATAGCCAGATGTCCAGTATCACGTCCCCTGGGCCCTGGCGGTCGTAAAATGCGAGTACGCCGTTATTTTCTTCAAAAGCCGCGCTGGCGCCGCTATCGCTTTGCACTCGGAATTGGCCCAACAAACCGAGCTCGACCTGCAGCAGTCGCTCGCTGTCGGGCTCGATGCCAGGGCCCTCGATTCGGTAGGTGAGTTGCCGGCCCACGGGCAGGTGCAGGGGTGTGGCGATGCGAGGATCGACAATGGCGGCTTCCACGGTTTCGCCGAGCCGGGGGCGCGTAGTCACCCGATACTCTCTCGCCCCGTCGGCGTTGTGGTGCAGTAAACTACACAGGTGGAACGCATGGGTGGGGCTGCCGAGCTCGGCCTTGCGTTGAACCTGCAAATGCAGGTGTGGTTGTGGCGAGCGACCGGAACTGCCACAGGCGCCCAGCGGCTTGCCCGGTTCGACCCATTCGCCCTCCCTGACCTTGATGCTGTTCTGTTTGAGGTGGGCCAGCAGCACATGCAGGCCACTTTTCAATCTGAGCAGGACGAAGTTGCCCCAGTTGTTTTTCACATCGACATCCCCCGGGGCGTTATCCGGGAGGTGGTCGCGCAGCCGGAGTACCTGTCCATGGGCCGGCGACAGCACCGGCAGGCCGAAACAGTAAAAGTCAGACAGCGCGGCGCCGTCATCGGCAAAGCTTTTTCCGTCCTCGGTGATATAAAAATCGATGGCGTGCTGCCATGGCGACTTGTGGGTGTGCTCGCCGTCGAAGCCCTGGTAGATTTGCCAGCGTCCGAACAGCGGCAGTAACAGCGGCACACTGTGCACATCGCCATTGCGGATTCGGGACAGCCTGGCGCGCTCGTAGTTGAGCTCCGGCATGCCCGGTTGAGGGGCCAGCCAGGGCGGAGCGATCCCGATCCGCGTGCGCAGCGCCAGTAGGAAGATGGTGGTGACGAGGATGAACGGCAGGGCCATGAGCGGTAGCCCGTAGACAAAGACCAGGTTCTGACAGGCCAGGATCAGCGGTGCCGACAGGGCTACGGCGAACATCGCTGTCAAAAAGCTGGCCCGCCCCGGAATCGTGTAAACGCCGCCGACGGCAATGGCGGTCAATACCAGGTTGAATCCGGCCCATATACTGAGCAAGTGGTTGTCACCTGCCCCGAGTGCCCTTAAAACCAGTTGTCCCGTCACCACGCCGGCGACTGCCAGCAGGGCAAGGTAGCGGGAGTGCCAGGCCAGCACCACCAGAACGACGGCCCCGGGAAGTGGGTGTACGGTAAAAAAGGTGGCCCCCAGCAAGCTGAAAAAGCTATTGGCCCATTGTGGCAGCCAGCTGATCACGTAGTGGCTGTATCCGACGAAGGGCGTCGTCGAGGG
>JAUXCW010000075.1 GCA_030618705.1 Gammaproteobacteria bacterium
ACCGCCGCATCCTTGACACCGCTGCGGCCGGCCGACGCACCGTAACCGATCTGCGGATAGTATTCGGATCGTGTGACATTCAGCTGGGCGGCAAATTGCTCGATGCGGGAGGCGGCGATGCGTACATCCAGGTTGTTTTGCAAGGCCTCCTGGACCAACTGGTCGAGCACCGGATCATTGAAACCCGCCCACCACTCGGTATTGGCGATGCCGGCCGCTGTCGTCACATCGTATCGCCAGGCAGCCGGCGTCTCGACATCCGGGCGCTCGTAGTTCGGCCCCACAGAGCAGGCCAGCAGCATGGCCAACAGCAAGCTGATCGATAATATTCGCATTAGCCCTCTCCCGCTGATTCAGCGCTGCCGTCGCCCGTGTCGCTATCGGGTTTACCCTTGCTATAACGCTCTTTGAAACTGATCACCAGATAATAAAACATGGGCACAAAAAATAGTGCGAGTGTCGTGGCGCCGATCATGCCGCCGATAATGCCGGTACCGATGGAATGCCGCGCCGCGGCGCCCGCTCCCGAAGCCAGCACCAGGGGCATGGCGCCAAGAATAAACGACAGCGAAGTCATTAGAATTGGCCGCAGGCGAAGACGGGCGGCCTCTAACGCCGCATCTCTGGCGCTCTTTCCCAACTTGTACTGCTGCTCAGCGAATTCGACAATGAGAATGGCATTTTTTGCGGACAAGCCGATCAGGGTAACCAGGCCGATCTGGAAATATACGTCGTTTTCCATACCCCTCAGCCATACCGACACCAGCGCGCCAAAAATGCCAAAGGGTACAGCGGTTAACACCGCTATAGGCAGGGACCACTGCTCATACTGGGCGGCAAGTATCAGGAACACCATGACCAGGGCGAATACGAAGACTATCGCCGAAGCACCGCTCGATTGCTTTTCCTCGTAGGCCTGGCCGGACCAGGCATAGGTATAGCCGTCCGGCAAAGTCGTTGAAGACAGGTCTTCCATAGTCGCGATGGCCTGGCCCGAGCTGTAACCGGGACTGGCGTCGCCGGTAATTTTTGCCGCCATAAAGCCGTTAAAGCGGGAGACAAGGTCCGGGCCAGTGTCGTAGCGGGTCGTCACCACCGCCGCCAGGGGTACCATCTCGCCATCCTTCTGGCGCACAAAAATGTTCTGGATATCTTCCGGCTTCTCACGGTAGGCCGGCTCCGCCTGGAGGATGACCTGCCAGACACGGCCAAACTTGTTGTACTGGCTGACGTAGAGAGAACCGAACAGGGTTTGCAGGGAATTATAAATATCCTGCACCGCCAGCCCGAGCACCTCTGCCTTGGAACGATCGACATCGGTGCGCAGCTGCCGGGAAGCGGCGTTGACGGTTGAATTGAGCCGGGTCAACTCGGGCTTCTCCTGCCCCTGGGCAATCAGCTTACGAGTCACACCCTCGAGCTGGCCTATATTACCCTGGCCCCGATTCTGCAACCAGTACTCGAAACCACCCTGGCTTCCAAGACCGGGTATGGGTGGCGGATTGATGGCAAAGGCGACTCCCTCATTGAGTTTATTCAGGCGCGGCGTAACCCAGTCTATCAGTGCCTGCGCGGTGAGCGAGGGATCAGTACGCTGGTCAAAATCCTTCAGTGAGACGAACACCGTACCGGTATTGGTTTTAAACTGCCCGTCCAGCAGACTGTAACCCGACAGGGCGGAGTAATCCTGCACGGCGGGGTGTTCAGAAAATATCTTCGCCACCTCGTTGGTGAGTTTTTCCGTTCGGTCGAGACTGGCACCGTCCGGCAAACTGATGGCGGTAAATAAAAACCCCTGATCCTCGGAAGGGACAAAACTGCCGGGTATGATTTTAAACAGGGCGTAGGTCCCACCGAGCATCAGGGCCAGCACCAACAGGGCCACGCCACTGCGCTTGATGGTCAGTGCTGCGCCGTTCACATAATGCCCGGTGATATTCTCAAGCCATTGGTTGAACTTGCGGAAAATCAGCGCCGGTGTACCACTGGGCTTCAACAAAATCGCCGCCAGGGCCGGTGTCAGGGTCAGCGCGACAAAACTGGAGATGGCGACAGAGATGGCAATGGTCAAGGCAAATTGCTGGTAGAGCACGCCGGTGGTCCCGCCCAGAAAGGCCACCGGAACAAACACGGCGATCAACACCAGGGTGGTGGCGATGACCGGCCCGGTCACCTCCTCCATGGCGCGTATCGTCGCCGCCCTGGGATCCAGGCCGAGCTCGTTCATATTGCGCTCGACATTTTCCACCACCACGATCGCATCGTCACAGACGATGCCTATGGCCAGGATCAAGCCGAACAGGGTCAGCAAATTAATGGAAAACCCCAGGGCCCCCATGCCGATAAAAGTCCCTATGATCGAGACAAAAATAGCCACCGTGGGGATCAGGGTGGCATTGACGCTTTGCAGAAAGATGTAGGTCACCAGCACCACCAGCAAAATGGCGATCAGCAAGGTTTCGATCACCTCGTCGATGGAAGCCTGGACAAACTTGGTGGTATCGAGGGAGACCGTGTAATCGATACCATCGGGAAAACTTTTGCTCAGCTGAGCCAGTTCGGCACGCACATTCTCGGCCACCGCCATGGCGTTGGAGCCCGGCTGCTGGTAGACGGCAATAAAGGTCGAGGGGCTGCCGTTCAGGCTGGAACGCAGCAGGTAGGCCTTGAGACCTTCCTCCGCATGACCCACGTCTTTAAAACGCACGATCGCCGTACCCTCGGAATCCGCGCGCAGGATGACTTCATCAAACTCCCGCGCCTCGGTAAAACGGCCCTCGGTAACCACCGGAAAAGTCATTTCGACGGGTTCATTGGTTGGCGCCTGGCCAAGGCGTCCGGCACCAAACTGCTCATTCTGCTTACTGACCGCAGACTGTATATCGGTGGAGGTCACCTTGAGACCCGCCATCCGGTCCGGCTGCAACCACAGGCGCATCGCCAGATCCGGCAGGCCCATAATGCTGGCCTGGTTGGCCCCGGGCACCCGTTTTAGCGCATCGAGTACGTAGAGGTTGGCATAGTTACCCACATACTGTTCATCGTAACGCCCGTCCGGCGAGTAAATACCGATGAGCATCAGAAAGCTGGAGGAACGTTTTTCCACCCTCACCCCTGCATTGCGCACGACATCCGGCAGTTCCGGCAGGGCGAGGCCCACCCGGTTATTGACCTGGACCTCGGCGGTATCCGGGTCGGTATCCATGGTGAAATACACCGTCAGCGACATATCCCCGGTGGCGGAACTGATCGACTGCATATACAGCATATTGTCGACACCGTTGATCTGCTTCTCGATGGGCGCCGCCACCGAATTGGCCACCGTGTCAGCGTCAGCACCTGGATAGTTGGTACTCACCGTGACCTGCACCGGGGCAATCTCGGGGTATTGGGTGATCGGTAGACCGGACATGGCGACAAAGCCGCCGATGACGACAACGATGGAGAGTACCGTGGAAAGAATGGGGCGCTGGATAAACGCTGCTGAGATCATGCTCGCCTGCGCTCCTTACTCTGCAGCTGCTGATTGTTCTTCATGATAGACGGTCGTTTTCACCTCGACACCCGCCCGCACCTTCAAGGCGCCGTCGACGACCACCGTGTCTCCGGGCTGCAGACCGGTGTTAATAAACCACTGGTTACCGTGCCAACTGCCCACATCGACCGGCTGGAACCTGGCCTTCCCCTCACTGTCGACCAGCCAGACAAAACTTCCCTGGGCACCCTGTTGCACCGCTTTTTGCGGCAGCAGGATGGCGTCGGGCCGTATGGCGCCCAGTAAGTGCGTACGCACAAATTGGCCGGGCCGCAACAATTTGTTCGGGTTGGCGATCTCGGCTCGAACCAGGAAAGTACCGGTCTCTTCGCTGATAGAGGCGTCGGAAAAAGTCAGCTTTCCCCGCTGCGGATACACCTGCCCGTCCGCCAGCACGATCTCGACTTCATAGTCACCGTCGGCGGGCTCTTTAATCAGGCCGGATTTTTCGTCGCGCCGCATGCCGAATACCTGGTTCTCCGAAACGCTGAACTCCACCCACATCGGTTGAATCTGCGCCACATAGGTCAGCAAACTGTCGCCGATACCGATGTAGGAACCCTCACGCTTGATGGCGAAGCTGGAAACACCGGTGACCGGTGATTTAATCTCGGTATAGCCCAGATCCAGCTCAGCCTGCACCACCTTGGCCCTGGCCGCCGCCACTGATGCCGAGTTTGAACGGTAGATTCCCAGCGCGTCATCCAGCTCTTTTTGCGCCACCGCATTTTGCTCCGCCAGTGGTTTGACCCGCTTGAGATTGGCTGTCGCGTTGGTCAGGCGCGCTTGCTGCTGGGCCAGTTCCGCCTTGGCCGCATCCAACTGGGCCTGAAACGGTGCGCGGTCCATCTGGAACATGAGCTGCCCCTCCTTGACCATGCTGCCCTCACGATAGAGCCGCTGTTCAAGAAACCCCTCCACCCGCGAGCGTATTTCGACCCGGCGCGAACTGCTGGTCTTGCCGACAAATTCGAAGGCGATCGGCACATCCGCCGCTTCGGCGGTAATCACCGTCACTTCCAGGATGACCTCTACCGGCGCTTCGGCAGAATCGCCACAAGCGGTCAGGAGCATTACCAACACCATCCAGGCCAGCTGGGTTGTTGCGGAGGCTGTTCGTGTAGTCATGCAGGGCACCTGTAATACGGTTCTTGCTCCGGGCGGTCTCAGCCCGATTATTTACGGCAACTATACCGTGTTTGACGGAGCAAACACCACAGATAGTTTATAGCGGGAACTGACAGGTAAGCACGAAGAAAGGGATAAACAGGAACTTACGCGCGGGCAGGTCAAAAAAACCGTGCCCGCAGAACTATAATATAGCCTGACGCTATTTTAGCGCTTCGAAATTGTACTTCTGGCCGCTGATCGTGGCTTCATACATCAGGCCACCTTTGCCCAGCACGAATACTAGCAGACCACCACTATAGGCCGCCTTGACCTGACTGCCTCCGGATTCGGAACTGGCACTGGCGCCGGCAGACGAACCACCGCCGGTGCTGGTTTGGGCCTGGGCGCTGGCGGTGACTGCAACCGCTCCTGCAGAGGCACCAAACTCAAAATCACCACTGGTGAAATCGTTGTAGGCCTTCTCATTCTCAAAAAACACGATCTGGCTGTATGCCTGACCACCCGCCTGGAAGCCGATGGAGACGTCGGTCATAGAGGTAAATCCGGTGACCTTGCCACCGCGATAGACCTGACCCTTGCCATGGGCGCCGCCGATACCCAGCCCACCTTTACCGATGGTGGGAAAGAGCGCATAACCGTACGCATCACCGAAAAATGGCGCCACCGCCTCAATCTGCTTGAAATTACCGACAGTTTCCGAATAGTCCTCAACCTCCCGGTCAGCCCAGGCGACACTGGCCAAAAGGAAACTTAATACCGTTGTTAGAAAAAAATTACGTCTGCGCATAGCGATACCCTGTGTAATATCAACCTTGAGAGCTGCCGAAACTAACAGGATTGTTGCCTACAAACAAGTGCTGCCAGCGATACTGGCTCCCTTGTTATTCAAGCTGGTGCAGCAAGGCTGCTATCGCCGGTATCGGACGGCTTCTCAGGTAGCGGCTGCGGGGATTTTTCCACTGCCTGCTCGATGGCCAGCGCCGCGGTGGTGTCGATATGGATATCCCGTTGCGGAAAGGGGAAGGATATCCCCTCGTCATCGAATCGCAATTTGACCGCGCGGATCGTATCCCAGTATACAGCCCAATAATCGACGGTTTTTACCCAGGGGCGGACGATAAAGTTTACCGAAGAATCCGCCAGTTCATGCAGGCGAATCGTGGGCGCAGGCGTGTCGAGCACGCGCTCATCCGCCTCGACAATTTCGCTGAATATGCGCTCTGCCCTGGCGATATCATCGCCATAGGAAATGCCGAATACCAGGTCGACACGGCGGGTTCGCTGGGAGGTGACGTTCTTGATTACCCCGCCCCATATCATATTATTCGGCACCACGATCGTCTGGTTGTCAAAGGTCAGGATGGTGGTACTGACCAGGCTCATATGACTGACGGTACCGGATACACCCCCCGCCTCGACTACATCGCCGGTATCGAACGGTCGATAGACAAGTATCATCATGCCGGAGGCGAAATTAGACAAGGTGTCCTGTAGCGCGAAGCCGATGACGAATCCCGCCACGCCCAAACCGGCCAGTACGGGCCCCAGGGATATCCCTATCTGCGACAAGGCGATAAAAATACCCATGATCAACACCAGGTTTCGCACCACCGACAAGACCATGGTGCGCAGCAATCGCGACAACTGCACCTCCGACCTGTCCAACGCCTTTTCAAACAGTTTCTGCGCGATGTTGGCAAGTTTCCTCGACACCGCGATAATGAGCAGGAAGATCAAGAATTTAACCAGCAGGCCGGGACCGTCCTCGATCACTATATCAACCAGGCTCTGGCTCCAACCGGCGATTAAATTGCCCAGCACCTCCAGGCTAAAGGTATCGGAGCTGATCTCCCCGGTGGCAGCGATGATTTGCTCACGGTAGGCCGAACTATTCTGGCCTAATTCGTCCATCATGCCGACGGCGGTCTGCAGGGAGGCGGCGAGCCCCGATACACGGTTCTGCGCGATCGCCAATCCCGCCTTGAGTTCCCCATCCTCAGGAAGGACCTGCAGCCCGGCTCGCCGCGCGGTGACATCGTTCATCGCCAGATCCAGCAATACGGAGTTCATCTCCGCGCGGTCGGCAAGGTCGGCAATAAGAATCTTCTGCTGCGCCGTCACGTCGAGATCGAATTGCTGCGCCAGCTCCACCGAGTCAAATAACAGGCGGAACAAGCCATACTGCGCATCCACCAATTTGAACAGCCTGGCATAGGCCGATGCCTGGTCCACCGCTGACAGATCCGTTGGCGGCATGGCAATGTGCTTATTCAGTTCCTGGTCGGCAAAACGCGCGATATCGGGGTGGGCATTGAGTTCCGCAATGGCCTGGTCCCAGTACTCTGTGCCGAAGCTACCCGCGTCTTTTGTATCGAGCACGACCCGGGCATAGCCATTGCCGTCAAGCAGCAAATCAATCCAGGTCTGGGCGAGGCGGAATTGAAGAATCGGCCTGGACACCTCATCGCTACCGCCTATACGCTGTTCCAGGCTGGCAATCTGGCGCCGCTTATCATCCAACGCCGCCAACATCCCGCTCAGGTTTTCCGTCTCCTCTTGTGACAGCGCCGTTGGCGTATCGATGACGTCTTCTGCCGGCGACTCCCCCTCTGATGCGTAAGCAGACGGAAACAGAACCAGGCAAACAAGAAAAAACAGCCCGGTGAAAAAGGCTCGTATTGCTACAACTGGCTTGCTATTCATGGCGTCTCCGGCCTGTCGGGAATCGGTTTGTCTGTGCTCAAGCGGATATTCAGCGCGCTGTCGGCGTCGAAGTGAATATCACGCTGGGGGAAAGCGATCACTATCCCGGCTTCACTGAAGGCCGAATTGATCGCTTCGTGCAAATCGCTGGTGGTACTGAGTCGAATATTCATGTCATCGAGATAACAACGCAGCTTGAGGTTGAGGGTATTATCACCAAAACCTTCAAAGGTGACAAACGGGGACGGATCTTCCAGCACCTTGGGGTGGTCCTCCGCCGCTTTCGCAATAATTGACATGGCCTGGGCAACATCACTGCCATAAGCCACACCTACCTCGATAAGCAACCGGGATACCTGGTCGGACAGGCTCCAGTTCAATAATGTCCCGGTGATAAATTCCTTATTGGGAACCAGCAGCTCTTGCCGGTCCCAGGTCAGTATGGTTGTCGCACGAATGCGGATACGAGAGACGATACCGTCGACATCGCCAACCGTCACCCTGTCCCCTACCCGAATCGGTCGCTCAAACAGAATAATCAAACCGCTAATGAAATTGGCGACAATTTCCTGCAAGCCGAAGCCAATACCCACACCGAGGGCAGCGGCCAACCACTGGAACTGCGACCATCGTATACCCAGCATTCCCGCCACGATGAACACACCTACGCCCAGCACGAAATAGCGGGTCAGCGTGACCGTGGTATAGCGATCACTGGCCGATAAGGACGACACCTGCAGCATAAACAGCTCGAGCAACGACGGCAGATTGCGATAGATTAGAATCGTTATACCGATAGCCAGTATTGCCGTTCCCAGATCTGCCAGCGATACCGCGATTATCGCCGCCTCGCCGTTCTCTGTGCCGCTGTAATGCCACAGTGCCAGGTTATCGAGATACCCCAGCGCCGGCAGCACGTCGGACCATACCAGGAGCAGACCTACCGTGCCGAGAAAACCGGCCAGTATATTGACCAGCCTGATACTGTCGCGACCCAGGTGGGCCAGGTCGACCTCGGGTTCATCGTGGACCTCCGCCGCCTCCGGATTCGCCCCGCGGGATGCAAACATTTCCTGAAACTGCTTTTTACGCTCCTCTTGCAATGCCTGGTAATTGAGCTGGACCGACGTCATCCGCAACCAGCGAATACAAAGTTGATGCACCAGAATCACCAGGATAACCACCCAGAAGGTCTCGACAAAGCTTCCCATCAGGGTTATGGCAGTGTAGACATAGCCCGTGGCGGCCAGCCCCGCCAGCACCACCGGAATCAGCACCGATAACACCAGCCAGAAAACCCGCCAGCGCACCAATAGCACCCCCGGGTCAAGTTTCACCATGGCCTGCATGACCCCGCCCCTGGCACTGAGCAAGCGAAGGAAAAACAGCGCAAAAAGCGCCATGGACACCAGCAGGCCAAGTCGCACAACCCCCCACTCCATGCCTGAAGAATCCAGGCTGGCCAGTAACATCGTGGTAAAACTGACCGGCAGAAAACTCACCATCAGCAAGGACAGGTCTTTGCGTAGCGGTGCCAGCACCTGCCTGTGCCAACGAAAATGTCGCTGCGCCAGGCCATCGGAACGACACACCTGGTGGAATACCTGGATGAAAAACCAACTCTGGCTGACCCAGAGCAGCGCCTGCGCCAGTGCCTGCGACAAGGCATTGTGATCGATGGCAAACTTCAGTTTTACCCCGACCGCACCCAGTAGTAAGGGGCCAGGCGCACTCAGCAGCAGAGTGATAAAAAAGGCCTCCATCGTGTATCCATAGCGATCGCTCACCGGGTTGCCCAGGTGTTTATTGCTGTCATGGAGGCGCCGCAAAAGCTCCCGCCGGCGCCAGCGCAGCACGATCGCGGTCAGAACACCCACCAGCAGCACGACAGAAAATCGGTCGAGTTGAAAAATTAAACCAAGGGCTTTTTGCCACGAGGCCAGGGAAAAGTAACGCGCACTCTCCCCGTAAAAAGACAACATGGAATCGAAACTCGGGCCGGGTGCGCTACGCACCCAGAGCAGGCGTTCACCGAGAAAGGCATCGTATCGTTCCGCCATATCCAACAAGCGGCGCTTGGCGTACTCCAGATCACTCAATGCCTGCAGGTAGGCGGCGCTGATTCCACTAATTTTTTTGTACAGTAATAGACGCTGATCCAATAGTGTCGTCAATTCTGTCGCCAGGGCTTCGCGATCTACCGGTTCACCGTCATACTCGTCGGCCAGGGGCTCCATCAACTTCTCAACCGCGGCATCCATGTCACCCAGCTCTTTCAGCTTCTCGTCAAACAGCAACTGCTGCAGCGCAATATCTGAAATCAGGTTTTCCTTTTTATCCAACTCGGAGCGAATATGACGCGAGTTTGGCAGCTCCGCTCGCTGATCCTGTAAGATCTTGCCCAGCGCCCTGTTCATGCCCGCTACATCCAGCTTTTGCCGCACACTGCGATAACTGTCATCCAGGGCCTTGGCTTTCTGCTCGGCATCGGTCGCCGCTTTGCTGACATCTTCAATTTTGCTGGAGAGTTGGTAAAGTTCTTCGCTGATCGCGGCATTCTCTTCGGCCACCGCCACCAGCATGGGGTGTTTGCCCTCCGCAGCCAACTGGGCCGCCTGAGCCATGGCCAATGCCTTGGTCGCATCTTCCTGTCTACGCTCACCAAGTATCGACTCGATGGCAGCGACAGTGGCCTGGAGATGCTGCAAGGTGATTTTGCGACGCTCGAGCTGAGCCTTCAAAAGCTCGAGTCGCGGGCCATGGCTCAGCATTTCCTGGTCAAGCTTTTTGATTTCGGCGGCGAGATTTAGCAAGCGGGTACTGCGATACCAATCTCGCGCTTTTTTCAGCTCCGCCGATTCCGACGGCAGAGAGCCGGCCTCCGCCGCAGCGGATTTCGCCGACTGCTTGCTGTTGGCCTCTGCCAATTCCTGACGGGCGGCGGTCAGCCGATCCTGCTCGGCCTCGAGCTGGAGCTTGAGTCGATTGCAATCCGCGTCAACCGCAGACAAGTTTGCGCGTGCCTTGAGCAGTGCTTGCGCGATATCCGCCGTCGGGGTTTTGTCGTCAAAACCAGGGTCGGGATCAAATACGCTTTGCTCCAGATCTTGCACCTCGGCCTCGAGCCTTTTGGTTTCGACAGGCGCCGTCTCGATACTCTTGCGGTACTCCTCGGTCGCCGCCTTGTTCGAGGCGCGACTTTCCAGATTGCTGACCGACTTTCGGTACAACTCGGTCAGCGCCTTCCGGCTCTCCTCGTCCAGCTCAGTATCGGCTTCGGCCTCCTTGATCTTGGCATTGAGTATTTTCAGGCTGACACCCTGCTTTGTCGCGCCGTCACCGTCGCCATCGGCGGCAAACACAGGGGTAGTGGTGAGAAAAACAAGACAACACAACAGGCTCCAGGCAAGAAAGCAAATTCCAGGGCGCGTGCTGGCGACGGTGGTCGACCTCATAAGATACCTGTTCTGTGGAGCCGGCGCGTAAAAAGCCTGGCTGGATTTCGTAGCGAGTGAACAGCGATTATAAAGGTGCAGCGGCGATAAACTAAAGACAGACAGTAAAATGCCGCAAGAGAGCGCATTTAACCGCTATGGCTGAGGAAGATTGCTGATAGTATTTACTTATAGAACAACAGGTTATATCTAATAATTAATTATTAATTTAAGATAGTCGAGGTGGAAAAGCCGCTTGCCCCCACCGCTAAAAAGCCGGCGATGGCCAGCCGGATGCCCCTCCGAACCAGCCTATTGGTGTTTACTGGCCTAGATCGTACCGGAGACGATAGGCGCAAACGCCGTCAGGCTGTCCATCAACGCCGCATTGCCCAGACCGTGACCGGGAAACAGGGAGCCGAAGTTACCCTGCTCGCCGTGTAGCGCCATGTAATTCAGGATGACTGTCTGCACCAGCAGGTTGACGTTGTTGGCAGCGGGGCTCGACGCGGTTTCCACCGAGGCGTCTGCGCGCATATAGCCGATTTGCTGATGCCGGGCCTGGGCAATGCTGTCGCCGCCCAACAAGGTCGCCCGTCCACCGGGATTGTAAACCAGGAAGAAGGACGCCGCCGTGGATGAATTATCCCCGGTCCATACGCCCTTGCCCCGGCCATCGGCGCTGTTGTCGATCATACCGTTGCTGGCCACTGAGCCATCACTGAAAACATAGATCATTAGCGGACTGCCCTTCCGCCTGGCGTAATCCAGACACGCACCGATACAACGTCCAGCGCGTAAATCCCTTTCCTCTCCGGTACGTCGATCACCGGTATGATAATCAAAGCCGCCCATTTCAATGGTGCCGGCACCCGCCAGGCCATCAATAGCCAACTTCATTACGGAGGCGGTTTTCCTGAATTCACTGTCACGATCAAATTCCGTCTGGCTAAAAATACCACTCGCCCCAACAATGTCTGCGTCGCTGGCGGGGTCAAGCGCACCCGGGTCAGAGAATCGCTCAAGGGTATCGGCACTGCGCAAATATTCGCAGCTCAGGCGCTCTTTAAGCCGCCTATCTTCCGCTGTTGGCGTCATTCTGGTATTAACCAGATTCAATTTAAAGTCAC
>JAUXCW010000168.1 GCA_030618705.1 Gammaproteobacteria bacterium
GAAGGGATTGACCCCCACCGCCTGGCATTGCAGGGTGCTCCAGCGGCAGCTCGGGTTTTCCAGGACACGCACATAGTAAAAGCTGCGTTGTGCCGGGTCGAACTGTCGATCCTCCCAGACCGTACAGGTGGTTTTGAGTCCTTGCCCTGTGGCCTGGCAGGTCTGGTGATCCACGCCGGCACCATTGTCGGCGCTGCCGGCGATATCGACAACCGCCTCATGGCTGACGCCGTCGGTATCCAGCCAACCTTTAATTATCTGCACGCGCTGTAAATCATTGCCGGGCTTCGAGCCGCTGCCCGCATCTTTCAGGGCCGTGACCAGGAAGCGGGGTTTGGCGCCCGCGGCCGCTGCACCGAGACTCCCACCCATGGGCACACCCTCTCGGTAGGCCTGTGCCACGACATCACTGCCGGCACAGGCGTCTTTGTCGATATCAAAGCCGGCAAAAAAGCGCACGATGGGGCGGGTGCCGCTGGTGGCATAGGTCTCCTTGCGCCGAATAGCCGAAAAGATGGCATCGCGGCTGTTTTCCTCGGCCCATACCACCGCAAGACCGCCGGGATTATCTTCGAAGTGATCCTGCACATTGCGATAACCAGCATCGCGCTGGCCCAAATGGCCGGTAAAGTTGTCTTCTTCTGCACCGCCCGGGCTTGCACTGTGGGTATCGGTACTGCCGATAAAACCCATGACGAAGGGATTGACGCCCTTTTCCTGCTCCAGCGCCAGGCCGTCTTTGAGGACATTGCGCACCATATTCCTGCGCCCGAATCGGTCCAGCGGCACCGGGGCCCCGCCCTCGATTTGCATTTCGCCGAACAGAACAGCGAGGGATTGCAGGTTATCGGTCTTGTTTTGTTCGAAGGTGCACAGCTCATCCCGGGTATCCAGCCCCCGGCCTAACAGCCGGTCATAACGACACTCGGATGCGGCTTTGTGTTGTATCAACTCAACCACCGGTTCAAAAAAGAGCCGGTCCTGGAGTTCCGCGCCTGATTCTGGGTCGCGAAACATCAGGCCGCCGGAAAGATTGGGGTTGTGGGGTATCGACAACACATCACAGTTATCCTGGCCGTCGATACACTGTTCGCGCAGTTGCTGCCACAATCTGGGGAACTGGTAACTACCCGTATCATAGGTACTAATGGGTGTTTGGGTTACATTCTCGTTACGAAATATCACATTCCTGTGCATATTTTTAAAACCGGGAGCATCGGTGTACTCATAGGCAATAAAGGTGGTAAAGCTGCAATCGGCGGACCGATCATAATGATCCTCCGCCGCCTGTTGAATATTGCTCCAGTATTCTGCCGCCCCCGCAGCACACCCTTTACCAGGGACACTGCAAACATAGGACCGCTCTTTGGTTTTTCCCTCTCCTGCAACGCCCAGGCCAACCCAGTATTGCGCCGCCATTAAGCGAACGTAAAAGTTGCCGGCCCGGGTCATGATGCAGTGCGGCATCCAGTAGGCAAACACAGAGGCATCACTGGTACATATATTCATCTCACCGAGAAACTCCGCATGATCGGTCACGGCGGTAAAATCCAGCGGCCGCCTCAATTGCGCCACCACCGTTTGTTCTCCATCGGCATCGGGCAGCGTTATCGCCTCGCCCTTCGCATAGCGATAGGCGTCCCAGGGAGTGTTCTTCTGATTTGCCACAAAGGAGTCGAAGGAGTAGCTGGTGTGTACATGCAAGTCGCCAAACAAGGCTTGACGATTGGCCTGGGAATTGGCGCAGTCGGCCCTTTGCTCACTGCGCGTAAAAGCCGCGGGCTCCGCTGCCGCTTCGGCGGCTGGAAAGACCAACAGGAAAAAAACAAAGACCAAATAAAAATATTTGCTATGCCACCGCAACATTGGAATCTCCCGGTATCGTTTACACGCCGGCAATTATGCATAAAAAGTGGTGACAATGCATGCATCTGCCCCACCACGACTTATCCAGGGACAATGCTGATACACAGCAATCGAATGGCAAATTACGTACAATGACGAGCCAACGCCGCCAAAGGGAGCAAACGATGCCCGTAGATGAATGGATACCTGAGCCGTCAGCGCCTCCGAGCGTGATCGACAATGCAAAACTGCAAGCACTGGTCGACATCAGCCGGCGCGACTCCCTGCATCAATTGACACAAGAGCTGGTAGAGAGTGAGCAACAATGGCTCGCATTTGCGATAAATGCCGACCGAAAAAGCTGGCTGGAGGCTGCCGGTGAGCTTGGCAATGACGACCTGGTCCACCTGATGAAAGCACTCGCTATGGCCGAAATGCAAGTAACCGGTTGCACAGCAGGGGCGAAATCACCCGTTATTTACCTCAATAGCTTACTCAAACAAAGAGGTAGCTCACTCTCCCACGAGGATCTGCGGTGGCTGAAACAAAAT
This sequence comes from Gammaproteobacteria bacterium, assembly GCA_030618705.1. GTDB lineage: Bacteria > Pseudomonadota > Gammaproteobacteria > Pseudomonadales > JAHEGP01 > JAHEGP01. The sequence goes on from JAUXCW010000168.1 coordinate 2,397, forward strand.
AGTAACAACCGCTTCTTACCCAATGGCCCCATAATCTAAATCCGCCCTGCCCCTACTCCTGCGGATAAAATTCCAGGACCGCTTATACCCGCATACAACGAAGCGACCGCTAATAAACTGTTTTTGGTAATAAGCTTTCAGTTTTTCTCAATCATCGCAAAGGCAGCCAATTGTTCGGCAGAAGCTTCGGCCAGGTACTTATCCTTCCACTCGACGTATGGCATACCGTAAATTATTTCCCGGGCTTCGTCATAAGCCATGCTTATGCCCTGATCCTCGGCCGCAGCCCGATACCATTTCGCAAGACAATTCCGACAAAAGCCGGCCAATATCATCAGCTCTATATTTTGAACGTCCTTTCGCTCATCCAGATGCGCCAGTAAACGACGCAATACCTGCGCCTCGATGTTTCGTTGTTGATCAGCTTCCATATCGTTCACCTATCAAATTGAATCGCGTTTATAACATGTAGCACTCAATAATATGAGCTGTTTGAACAGAGCGATATGCAATGATCCGCGCCATTCAAAAACGGCGAATCACATTATCAGGACGACGCTCTAACTAGTGCCCGTCCGGAAGGCCGGCCCCGCGGAAACGGCAGTTCCGATGTGTCGGACCACTGGAGAGGGCGCGTATCCCAGCGCAGGCTGGGATCCATAGCATCAACCACTTACTGGATTCCAGCCTGCGCTGGAATGACGAAACTATGTGTTTCCGGATTCGCTCTAACTAGATCGCCGTTTTGCAAACGAGCGAAAGCTGCATCTCGTTAAATACAGCATCAAAAAATATTTGGTTCCTATACTGCAAAATCTCAGATTCGTGCATATAATTGTTGCTGATGCATCTGTCAACATTTTTCCGATATAAAAAGGGGAATCCCGAAATGGCCATAGCCAAAAAGAAAACCGCAGCAAAGAAAAAGTCAGCCGCCAGGAAAAAGGTAGCTGCTATCAAAAAGAAGGTAGCGACCAGAAAAAAAGCCGTGAAAAAGAAGGTCGCAAAGAAAAAAGTGACCATCAGGAAGAAGGTAGCCGCGGCTAGAAAGAAAATCGCCAAGAAAAAGGTCGCCACCAAGAAGAAAGTAGCCAAGAAGAAAGTGGCTAAAAAGAAGGTCGCGAAGAAAAGGGTCGCCAAAAAGAAAGTTGCCAAGAAAAAGGTCACAACTAAAAAGAAGGCCGTGAAAAAGAAAGTGGCGAAGAAAAAAGTGGCGAAGAAAAAGGTCGCAAAGAAAAAAGTAGCCACCAAAAAGAAAGTAGCCAAAAAGAAGGTCGCGAAGAAAAAAGTCGCCACCAAGAAGAAAACGGCTAAAAGAAAGGCTACCAAGCGATAGTAGGCAACAGCAGTGAGAGAATGCCCGGCCTAGCGCCGGGCTTTTTTGTACATGGATGTACTTATGCTGCGGGTACAGGGACGTACATAAGCAGTATTTGTTCAGGGCAGGATTTAGCTCCAGGCAAATCCCAAGCGCCTACGTCCATGTAGGCGATGTACTCACTGGCACACGCTCCTAGCACTCCCACCGTCCATGGTGGTTGTATGCTGCGGGCACTAACTATCGAGTATCTGATAGTAGTCCATCAATATCTTTGCCACCTCGGGGCGAGAGAACTCGGGCGGCGGCGCAATGCCCTTGCCCAGCATTTCGCGCACTTTGGTACCCGACAGCAACACGAAGTCGTCCTTGCTGTGATCCGGCGCGTCCTTCATCATCACCACCTTGTCCAATTTTTTTGAATAGGCGGTGTGATCAGCATTATATATTTCGATTTCCATCGCGCCATCGGGAACGCGCTCGTCAAAGATCGTCTGGGCATCGAACGGACCGTAATAATCTCCGACGCCGGCGTGATCACGGCCCACGATCAAGTGCGAGCAGCCGCTGTTCTGGCGAAACAAGGCGTGCAGTACCGCTTCACGGGGGCCGGCATATAGCATGTCAAAGCCGTAACCGGTCACCATGACGGTATTGGGCGGAAAATAGACCTCAACCATTTTGCGGATGGAGGCATCACGGACTTCCGCAGGAATGTCACCCGGCTTGAGTTTGCCCAGTAGCATGTGAATCAGGATACCGTCGGTACCGAGGTCTTCCATCGCCATCCGGCACAGCTCTTCATGGGCGCGATGCATGGGGTTGCGAGTCTGGAAGGCGACGACCTTTTCCCAGCCGCGCTCCGCGATTTCATTGCGAATCTCCACGGCGGTGCGGAAAGTATCCGGGAAATCGGCCTGGAAATAGCTGAAGTTGAGCACTTCGATGGGCCCGGACAGCATATATTTCCCAAGGCTGGTAAAGGTGGATACACCGGGATGAGCCGCGTCAGTGGTGCCGAATATCTGCTCGGCCATACTGGATAGTTGCTCCGCCGAAACCGGCTCGATCGCCTCCACATCCATAATCGCCAATACCGGGTTACCCTCGACATTGGGGTCGCGCAAGGCGATACGACCGGCGCCTTCTATGCCGTCGATACTATCGACGATATTGACTATCGGCACCGGCCAGAACAGGCCGCCGGTGGTCTGCAGATTTTCTGCGACGCTGAGGCTATCCGCCAGGTTCATGTAGCCGGTGAGCGGCGTAAAGTAACCCGCCCCCATCATCACTGCATTGGCCGCGGCCGCTGAATTGACAACGATGGAGGGCAGCGATTCGGCCTCCTTGTTGAGGGCATGGTGTTTTTCCGTGTCATAGACGAACAGTGGCTTCAGTTCGTCTGCTCCGTGGGGCTTGATCATAGTACTCTCCAAATAGGGGGGTCCGGCCGGGGCTCAGTTTTTACGGGTGATAATGCCGCGCTCGACCAGGATATCCAGTATCAGACCGACTTCTTCTTCCAGCGACTGTTCGTCACTGTGGAGCACGATTTCGGCCTTTTCCGGCGCTTCATAGGGGTCGTCGATACCGGTGAAATTTTTGATCTCGCCGGCCCGGGCTTTCTTGTAGAGGCCCTTGGGATCGCGCTTTTCCGCTTCGTCCAGGGAGCAATCGACAAATACCTCGATAAAATCTACGCCTGCCTCGTCATGCAGCGTACGAACCGCATCCCGGTCGGCCCGGTAGGGGCTGATAAAGCTCGAGAGCGTAATCACCCCGGCATCGACGAACAACTTGGAAATTTCACCGATGCGACGAATATTCTCGGTACGGTCTTCGGCGGTAAAACCGAGGTTTTTGTTGATACCCAGGCGTACATTATCGCCATCGAGGCGATAGGACAGGTACCCCTCTTCGAGTAAGGCCCCTTCCAGTGCTACCGCTACGGTGCTCTTGCCACTGCCGGATAAACCGGTAAACCAAAGCGTCGCACCCTTTTGCCCGAGCAGTTTGCTGCGGTCTTCGCGGGTAATATCGCCTTCGTGCCAATGCACGTTCGTTGCTTTTTGCTCTGCCATTTGCGTCTCTCTCACTATGAAACCAGGCAGGGATATCGCTCTGCACGCAGAGACAGGCCGGCCCGGATAATCGATGATTCCCAGAATTTAATATATTGGTATTAAAGGCGCGGGATTCTACACTGCCGGCCGCCGCTTTACAAAAGATAAGCCCGGCACCCGGCCCCGCCATCGCCGCTCAAAAGAACGCGCGCACCAGGCCCAGCACAATAGAGATGAACACGAGAATCACGATCCATCGTGACAAGCGCCCCTGCTGTTCCGCGCTCAAGGGTTTCGCGCGACCTTCAAGTACTTTGACCAACAGGAATAAAATGGCAAACAAAAGCGCCAGGATAATAAGCAGATTGGTCATTTTTAGCTGTTTCCTCTCGGGTTTATCAACACCGTATCGGCGACAGCTGTGAACTACAAGCTCCACGGCTCTTCACTGGCTGTCGAAATCTCTCACCGGACAACCCCGGCACCTGGGGCAATTTCGAGTTTTTTAACATAAGCGTCTATTTTTCGTAGTTATTGTCGCCGATGATAGGTTAAGATATACGTCACTATACTGCGGTAGGGGAATGTATAGTCGTCGCTGATGACGAAAATCAGCCTCTCATGGTTGCAGCTATGACGGGTAAAAACGATAAATACCAGGGACGGCAGACTGCCAGAAAGAGCAGCGCCGAACGCAGAATACGCATTCTCGAGGCTACCATGCGAATCATTGTTCGCGAGGGTATCCGCGGGGTGCGCCATCGTGCCGTAGCCGCGGAGGCCGAAGTGCCCCTCGCCGCCACAACCTATTACTTCGAGCATATCAACGATCTTATCAGCGATGCGTTCGTACTATTCTACGAAAGACAGCGAGAGCGTAACCGGCAGCTTGGCGACGCCAGTTATCAACATATCATCGTCTACTCCCCGGAAAATCTTAGCCAGACCGAGACACGCCTGGAGCTGTCGAAAAGTCTTGCCGAAGCCGTCACCAATCATATCGAGCACCAGGTCGCCAATCCTGAGGAATCGATACTCGAATACGCCTTTTACAATGAAGCCCTGCACAACCCCCTGTTGCGGGAATTGGTGGACAGCAGCTTCAAGGAGAGGCACTGGCAAATCGAAAAATGCCTGCGCGAGATCGACTCCAGCCACTCTGCCGTAGACGCAAAAAATATACTGGCGGTGATCAATCACCTGGAATACCTGGCCACACTGGGCGGCGAGTCCGAGTTTAACCACAGGCAGGTCTACAAAACCTTGCTCCGCGCGATTCGACTGATAATCAACTGCGAAGAAGTCGAGCTGGCATAGTCGAACCGGCTGAACAAACGGCCGGGCAAAAGCTCCCCCGTATACACGAGATGTACCTGGCGGGCAGCGGATTCCGGCGCAGGCTGCGGTATACTGTCCCACCCTGGCAGCTGAGCCGATTACCCGCTTGGAAAATTATCAACAAACCGCGATGAGCGACAACCTGCGGCGACTGTGTGTGATCCGGCTCATTGTCCTGGGCGCCATGCTGGTCGCGTTGCTTTCGGCCCATGCCGCGTCACTG
>JAUXCW010000285.1 GCA_030618705.1 Gammaproteobacteria bacterium
CAGCAGACGAGAACGTATCGGCAATTGAGGGATAACGGCCAGCGCCTGGCGGCCTGGCTAAAAAGCCGGGGCATGGAAAAGGGTGATACCTTTGCCGTGGTGATGCAGAATCATGGGGAGTTTGTCGACCTGATGGTGGCGTCTTCGATTCTCGGTACTGTATTCGTTCCCATCGATCCTCGTAGTCGCGGTGAAAAACTTCGCTATATGCTCGATTTTGCCGGGTGCAAGGGGGTTTTCGTCGCTGACTACGCTCTTGCTGAAGTCGAGGCTGCCCTGGGTGGCGATGATGGGCGCTGGCTGGTATCGCTTGGGGACAACGCTTCGAGGCACCCTTCAATAGAGGCAATTATCGCAGACGATCTGCCGTTACCGCCCCTCGAGGTGGCCAGCGATGATGCCGATGCGCCGATGCAGATGTTGTTTACCTCGGGCACCACTGGTGATCCCAAGGGTATTGTCGCCAGTCATCGCCGCTTTGCCGAATCCGCCACCATTGGCCCCATACTGGGCTTGACCGTCGAGGATCGCCCCTACACCGGCTTGTCACTGACCCACGCCAATGCCCAGGTCGTCACCCTGGGAATGATTCTATCCATGGGCATGCGCGGCGTCATCAGTCGTAAATTTACCCGTTCCAGGCTCTAGAACATTACCCGCCACTATGGTTGCACCTTTTTTAACCTGTTAGGAGGCATGACCACGGCCATTTATTCCGCGCCGCCTCGGGAGAACGATCGCGATAACCCGGTGCGGCGCATTCTCAGTGCCGGTATGCCGGCGGCGATCTGGGAAGATTTTGCCACGCGCTTCGATGTCGACATTATCGAATTCTACGGAGCGGCGGAAGGTGGCCTGACCTTCAATCTGCCGGGTACGGGCCCGGTGGGGAGTTGCGGCAAGCCGGTGCCGTCGCTGGAAATGAAGATATTCGACGAGGACGGCCGGGAATGTGCACCAGGTGAGGCGGGGGAGATCTATTTTCGCAACGCTGACGGCACAGCCCCCGTGGTCAAATACTTTAAAAACCCCCAGGCATCCGTGGAGAAAACCGCCGGCGGTTGGCTGCGCATGGGTGACATCGGCCACGTCGACGAGGAGGGCTGGTTGTTCTTTCACTATCGCAAGGGGGGAGGTATTCGCTGCAACGGGGATTTCATCAATACCGCCTTTGTCGATAAAGCCTTGTCTGAACTCGATGCAGTCGCTGATGTTTATGTCTACGGCGTTTCGATGGAGGGTCTGGCACCGGGAGAAAAGGAAATCGTGGCGGCGGTGGTAGCGAATGGCGATAACATTGATATCGGTGAGGTTTTCGCTGCTTGTCGTGAAACACTGGATGCCAATAGTGTGCCGGGGTTTATCCAACTGGTCGAGGAAATACCAAAAACGGCTTCAGAGAAGCCGCAGGAGCGCTTTTTGCTTGACGCTTTCTCTATCGCAGGCGCCAATGTGCACAGTGCCGGTGATTATCCAAAAACAGGAGTGTCATCATGAAAACCGTGTTTATCACCGAAGCGGGCATCGCATCGAATATCTGCCGGGATTCAAAGCCAAAGCATTCGCCACGCTGTACAAACTACTGCCGTCGTCGGGGCAAAAAACCCTCACCTTGTGGCTGAGTGGCCGCCAACAACGAAACGCTACGAACTAAATCAATAACGTTTACCATGGAGACTATCATGACCAGCTATATCGAATTACCGCTCAGCGGGCTCGAAGCGCCGCTGTCAGAAATGGAACAGGCGGTGCAGGATGCCGCCCATCGCTTTGCCGAGGAGGTACTGCGTCCGATGGGCGCACGCTTGGACCAGATGTCCCCGGAGGGTGTCGTGGCGGCGGACTCCCCACTCTGGGGCGTGCTGGAGCAGGCTGCGGGCCTGGGGCTCGATGTGCTCACGCTACTTGAGCTGGAGCCGCCGGAGCGCAGCCGGATTCTGATGATTGCTGCGGAGGAATTATCCTGGGGTGACGGCGGTCTGGCCGGTGCTATTCTGGTGGGCCAGATGCCCGGGCTGTATGCGGCAATCGCCGATAATATGGCCATGGTCGAATTTTGCAATGGCAAAATGGGTTGCTGGGGCATCACCGAGCCCGATCACGGCAGCGATATGCTCGATGCAGAAGGCGTTTTGCGAGAGGCGGGGCAGGACTACGGCAAGCCCAATTGTGTGGCCCGTATCGAAGGCGACAAGGTGATTATCAACGGCCAGAAGGCGGCCTGGGTTTCAGGTGCGATAACCGCGGAGGTCTGTGCGCTCTATGTTCACGCTGAGATAGACGGAGAGATTCGACCGGGTATCGCGCTTATCGTGCCATTGGACTCCCCCGGTGTCAGCCGTGGCAAGCCCCTGGATAAACTGGGGTTCAGGGGCCTGAATCAGGGTGAGCTTTATTTTGATAATGTCGAGGTTCCCCTTAGCCATGTGCTCGCCGGTCCAGACCAGGGCGAGTATGAGGAGATGGTCTATCACACCCTGGCCGAGGCCAATGTCCATGTCGCCTGTCTGTCGGTAGGTGTTGCCCGTGCCGCCTACGAACATGCACTGGCCTACGCCCATGAGCGCAGGCAGGGCGGTAGGAAGCTGGCCCTCCACCAGCACATGCAGTATCGGCTGTTTCATATGTACCGTAAGGTGGAGGCCGCCAGAGCGCTGGTGCGCCGGGTTGCCGAGTACAATGCTACCGCCGCGCAACCGGCACTACAGGGCTCGATGGCGGCCAAGGTGAATGCCACACAATCGGCCTTCGAGGTTGCCAGCGAGGCGTTGCAGGTACTGGGTGGCAACGGGCTCAGCCGGGAGTACCCGATGGAAAAGCTGCTGCGGGATACGCGCTCCGGCCTGATTGCCGACGGCTGTAATGAAGTACTGGCGATGAAGGGCGGAAGCCTGTTGATCAATCCCGATTTACTGTAGAGGCAGGATGTAAATCCCGGCGGTATGCCGAAGACCTATTCAATGTGATGAGGTGAATGATGAGTGATCGAATGCAAGACAAGGTTGCCCTGGTGACCGGTGGCGGCAGCGGAATAGGCGAGGCGATATGTCGTCGTTTTGCCGACGAGGGAGCTGCAGTGGTGGTGACTGATATCGCCGCCGACAAAGCGGAAAGTGTGGCCACAAGCATTGTCTCCACTGGAGGAAAAGCGCTGGCGCTTGGCCAGGACGTCACTGACGAAGCCGCATGGGGCCAGGTTTTAGCAAAGATAAGCAGTGAGTACGGTGGGCTGGATGTCCTGGTCAACAATGCCGGTATTGTCATTCCCGGAACGGTAGAAGATGCTTCGCTCGATGACTGGAGGAAGACCCAGTCCGTCAACCTGGAGTCGGTTTTTCTCGGTACTCGCGCGGCAATCGCGGCAATGAAGGAGCGCGGGGGATCGATCATCAATATATCGTCGATCGAGGGTATCGTCGGTGAAGCGAATACAGCGGCCTATAACGCCAGCAAAGGTGGTGTGCGGATCTTTACCAAGTCGGCGGCGCTGCACTGTGCCGAGCAGGATTACCGGATTCGGGTGAATTCGGTACATCCGGGCTTTATCCGGACATCGCTGATCGAATCCGCGCTGGCCATGATGCCGGCGGATGAGGCCGAGGCAATGCTCGCCAGGGTTACCGGCAATATCCCGCTGAAGGAGATGGGTTCGCCGGTCGACATTGCCGACGGCTGCCTGTTCCTGGCGTCGGATGAATCTACCTATATGACCGGTGCTGAATTGGTCATCGACGGTGGTTACACGGCGAAGTAAAGTGAAAGGGAGCGCAAGCCGATGTCACAGTTAACAGCGCCCGTATGGGCCAGCACGATGTACCGCGTCGTCGCCTATTTGACGGAAGCGTTTGGCGGTGGCCCCAGGGTGCTGAAAATGGCCTGGGTTATCAATTTCCATAAAATCATCACGCTGTTTGTAATATTCGCCATGATGATTTACTTCGACAATTTTTCCACGGCGGCGTGGGTTTATCTCGGCTTGCACGGTACCTATGGCTATTGCTGGCTGGTAAAGGATTTTGGCTTTCGCGACGGCACTTTTAACAGTCGGGTCACCTATGGTGGCGCTTTGATGACTTATGTGTTGCTGGTCGGCTGGTATTGGTTGTTTCCCTACCTGTTTATATCCCGGTATATGGAACCGTCCGGTCCATTGCTGTTTACCGCCATTACCATTCACACCCTGGGTATTACCTGGATGATTGCCGCTGATTGCCAGAAACACTTCTCCTTGAAGTACCGCAGGGGATTGATCACGGAAGGCGTTTTCCGCTACACGCGCAACCCCAATTTCCTCGGTGAAATCATGATCTATGGGACCTACGCCCTGTTGGTACAACATTGGATCGGCTGGTTGGTGTATGGCTATGCCTGCCTGATATTTTACTCGCGGATGCTGGTAAAGGACGCATCGATATCACGCTACCCCGGGTGGCCTGCCTAC
>JAUXCW010000074.1 GCA_030618705.1 Gammaproteobacteria bacterium
CATTCCCTGGGGTCCGGTTTTATTATTTCTTCCGATGGCTATGTGTTGACCAATTATCACGTTGTCGACGGCGCGGATGAAGTGACCGTGCGAATGAGTGATCGCAGTGAATACGATGCCACCATTGTCGGCGCGGATCGCCGGTCGGATATCGCCCTGCTGAAGCTCGATGCAGGGGGTTTACCGACGGTCAAATTTGCCGATCCGGGTAATCTAGAGGTCGGCGAATGGGTGCTGGCGATCGGATCGCCATTCGGCCTGGACTATTCTGTGTCGGCGGGTATCGTCAGCGCTATCGGCCGTAGTATTCCCAACGATCGCAACGAAAATTACGTACCCTTTATCCAGACCGATGTCGCCATCAATCCGGGCAATTCCGGTGGCCCGCTGTTTAATATGCAGGGTGAAGTGGTGGGGATCAATTCCCAGATCTACACCCGTAGTGGGGGATCTATCGGTTTGTCATTTGCCATTCCCGTCGGCCTGGTGATGGATGTGACCGAGCAGTTGAAAAATGACGGACATGTGGCGCGGGGCCGCCTTGGCGTCGGGATCCAGGATGTCGACAAGGATCTCGCCGAATCCTTCGGCCTGGATAAGCCGGTCGGTGCGCTGGTGTCCTTTGTCGATGAGGATGGTCCGGCCGACGATGCCGGTATCAAGGTGGGTGATGTCATCGTCACCTTCGACGGCAAGGCGGTAGAAACCTCTGCCGAGTTACCGCATATCGTCGGGCTTACCAAACCCGGGCGCAAGGTGGCTGTGGAAGTCATGCGCGACGGCAAGCCTCGCCAGTTGAAGGTAGTGGTCGGTGAGCTCGATAGCAGTGACGATAGCGTGGCGCAAACCAGCAAGCCGGATAAATCTACCAACCGGCTCGGCTTGCAGGTGGCGCCCCTCGATGCGGAGATGAAATCCCGCTGGAACGTGAGCGAGGGGGTTGTGATCTCCGGTGTCACCAGCGGCAGCCCGGGGGCGATGGCCAAGCTGCAAGCCGGTGATGTGATCACCACACTGGCTGGAAAGCCGGTCGACTCCCCTAAAACCTTCGAGCGTATCGTGGCGGGCTTGCCCGAGGGTAAGATGGTACCCCTGCGCATCATGCGTGGCGGGCAGGCTGGTTTCGTCGCGATACAGGTCCCCTGAGGCCCGCAAGCCGATTGTTCGTGGCGGTAGCCCCCGCGATCCGGTAGAATGCGCGCTTTTTGTGGATTCGCGGCGCGGCGGCAACGCGGTGCCGGCAGGGGTATGAGTGAGCGAACTAGGCCAGATCCGAAATTTTTCCATTATTGCCCATATCGACCACGGCAAATCGACCCTCGCTGACCGCTTTATCCAAACCTGTGGCGGCCTGAGCGAGCGGGAAATGGCGGCGCAGGTGCTCGACTCCATGGACCTGGAGCGGGAGCGGGGCATCACCATCAAGGCCCAGAGCGTTACGCTCTATTTCAAGTCCCGGGACGGCAAAACCTACCAGCTCAATTTTATCGATACTCCCGGCCACGTCGACTTCAGCTACGAGGTCAGCCGCTCCCTCGCCGCCTGTGAAGGGGCGCTACTGGTGGTGGATGCGGCGCAGGGGGTAGAGGCCCAGTCAGTGGCGAATTGCTATACCGCCATCGAGCAGGGGCTGGAGGTTATTCCGGTCCTGAACAAAATGGACCTGCCCCAGGCGGAGCCGGACCGGGTGGCCCAGGAAATCGAGGATATCATCGGCCTGGAGGCCACCGATGCCTGCCAGGTCAGCGCCAAGTCCGGCCTGGGTATCGACGAGTTGCTGGAAACCCTGGTACAGAGTATTCCCCCGCCCGAGGGTGATCGAGACGCGCCCTTGCAGGCCCTTATCATCGACTCCTGGTTCGACAACTACCTTGGTGTGGTGTCCCTGGTGCGGGTGAAAAACGGCGTGCTGCGCCTGAAGGATAAAATCATCATCAAGTCTATCGGCCGCAGCCAGGTGGTCGACTCGCTGGGAGTGTTCAATCCCAAGCGACAGCAACTGGACTGCCTGCAGGCCGGCGAAGTGGGTTTTGTCGTGGCGGGGATCAAGGAAATCCACGGCGCGCCGGTGGGCGATACCATCACCCATGCCAGTACCGCCGAGGTCGACGCCCTGCCGGGGTTTAAAAAGGTACACCCCCAGGTTTATGCCGGGATGTTCACCGTGGATTCCGATGACTACGAGGATTTCAGGGATGCGCTGGCAAAGCTGACCCTGAATGACGCCTCCCTGTTCTATGAGCCCGAGAGTTCAGATGCCCTGGGCTTCGGCTTTCGCTGCGGCTTTCTCGGCTTATTGCATATGGAGATCATCCAGGAGCGACTGGAGCGTGAGTACAACCTCGATCTCATTACCACCGCTCCCACGGTTATCTACCAGGTCGTCAGCCAGGATGGCGAAGTCGTCGAGGTCGACAGCCCCTCGAAACTACCGGATGCCGGTGACATAGAGGAGATGCGTGAACCCATCGTGCTGGCGAGTATTCTTGTACCCCAGGAATACCTCGGCAATGTCATCACCCTGTGCGTCGATAAACGTGGTGTGCAGCGGGATATGCAATTTACCGGCGGGCAGGTGTCCCTGAGCTATGAAATGCCGATGGCGGAGGTGGTGCTGGATTTTTTCGACCGACTGAAGTCGGTGAGTCGCGGATTTGCCTCCCTGGACTACCATTTTGAACACTTCCAGGCGGCCAGGCTGGTCAAGCTGGATGTGCTGATCAACGGCGACCGGGTCGATGCATTGTCTATAATAGTCCATCGTGACCAGGCGCAGTATCGTGGTCGTGCGCTGGCCGAGAAGATGAAGGAACTGATCCCCAGGCAAATGTTCGATGTGGCGATCCAGGCCGCGATCGGTGGCCAGATCGTTGCGCGCACCACGGTGAAAGCACTGCGCAAGAACGTCACCGCCAAGTGTTACGGCGGGGACGTGAGCCGTAAGAAGAAATTACTGGAAAAACAAAAAGCCGGCAAGAAGCGCATGAAGCAGGTGGGAAGGGTTGAGATCCCGCAGGCTGCATTCCTGGCGGTATTACAAGTAGACGACTGATTCAGGAATCGCGCTAAATGGATATCGATTTTTCCCTGGTACTGGTGATTGCCACCGCTGCTGCTTTCGTACTCTGGCTGGTCGACCGGCTATTGTTTGTCCCCGCGCGTCGGCGCACCCTGGCGGGTTTGCAGGCGGAGTATCCGCAGTGGGGGCAGGAAGCCGGTGAGGACCAGGCACGCTATGCGGCGGCAGTGGAAAACCAGGCCAAGCAGCCGGCGGTGTTCGAATACGCCTCGTCTTTTCTTCCGGTGCTGGCCATCGTGCTGGTATTGCGCTCGTTTCTGGTCGAACCGTTCCAGATTCCCTCGGCGTCCATGGTGCCTACCCTCGAGGTTGGCGATTTTATCCTGGTCAACAAGTTTTCCTATGGCTTACGGCTGCCGGTCACGGGTAGTAAGCTGCTTGCCATAGGGGAGCCGGAGCGGGGGGATGTGATGGTGTTTTTCCCGCCCAATGACAAGCGCTATTTCATCAAGCGCGTCGTCGGCCTGCCCGGCGACCGCATCGAGATTCGCGACAAGGTTCTGACTATCAACGGTGAACTGGCGCCGCAGACTCTGCTCGCGGAGTTGCCCGCCGGGCGGCCGAGTTACCAGTTGCTGAAGGAAGACCTGGGTGGAGTCGCCCACGAGGTGCGGATGGAAATATTCAAGCCCCGGGGGCGTACGCCCCTCGGTTATGACCCGGACAACCTCTCGTTGACGGTACAGCCCGGCCATTATTTTATGATGGGTGATAATCGCGACAACAGCAGTGACAGCCGATTCTGGGGGCAGGTGCCCGAGGAAAACGTGGTCGGCAAGGCCTTCGCCATCTGGATGCACTGGGACTCATTTTTCAGCATTCCGGAATTCAGCCGGGTTGGCAGGATCGAATAATCGTCTAGTCTACTATCTACTAGTAGAACAAACCATTTAGTAGAACAAACTATAAGGGCTATCGAGAGCTCGATAAGGGGAACAGTATGATCAATCGCAACAGGCAAGCGGGCATGACCACCCTGGTGTGGTTACTGGTGGCCGTCGTCGTGGGCTTTTTCCTGGTCTGCCTGGTAAAGGTCGGGCCAGTCTATATGGAAAGCTTTACTGTCAGCAGTATTCTCAAGCAGACCGCGGAAGAGGCTGTCGGCGAGGGACTGGGTAAAGCCGAGATACATGAGCGCATTGCCAAAAAAGTCTTGATCAATACGGTCAATGGTATGACTATGGCCGATGTGGAGGTCTCGGGGAGGGGCGAGGATACCGTGATCGACGCCACATACGAGGTGCGTAAACACCTGTTATTCAATATCGACGTTGTAGTTACTTTTGACGATATGATAGTCGAGCTCAAAGATTATTGACGCCTATGGTCGATGCCGGATTGAAACGACTGGCCCTGCGCCTGGGGCATGACTTTGCCGATCAAGGCATGCTGAAACTGGCGCTGACGCACCGCTCCCATGGCGCCAGCAACAATGAGCGCCTCGAATTCCTCGGAGACTCCATTCTCAACTTCATGATTGCAGACGAACTTTATCGGCGCTTTCCCAGGGGTCGTGAAGGGCAGCTCAGTCGTTTGCGGGCCAGCCTGGTTAAAGGTGCAACCCTGGCCGAGGTCGCTGTCGACCTGCATCTCGGCGGGGAGCTGCGCCTGGGGCAGGGCGAAAAAAAAAGTGGCGGTCACCGGCGGGAGTCGATTCTTGCGGACGCGGTGGAGGCGGTGATCGGCGCGATATACCTGGACGCCGGCCTGGAAGTCGCACGCGCTTGCCTTCTCGCCTGGTACGCCGAGCGCCTCGACGCCTTGAGCCTGAAAAACACCGACAAGGATCCCAAGACCCGCCTGCAGGAGCTCATGCAGGGGCGGCAGCAGGATCTGCCTGACTACCAGTTGGAAAAAGTCGAAGGGGAGGACCACGATCAGGTTTTTACCGTATCCTGCCGGGTCAGTTTATTGCCGGAAACCTGTCTCGGCACCGGTCGCACCCGGCGTTATGCCGAGCAACAGGCCGCCCACCAGGCACTGGAAATGATCGAGGAAAAGTGCTGATGGAAGACCCCCGACGCTGTGGCTATATTGCCCTGGTCGGCCGACCCAATGTCGGCAAATCGACCTTGTTGAATCATTTGCTGGGGCAAAAAATCAGTATCACCTCGCGCAAACCGCAAACCACGCGCCACCGTATCCTGGGTATCAAGACACAGGGCAATGTGCAGGCAATCTATGTCGATACTCCCGGCATACACTCCAATCAGCCCCGGGCCATCAATCGACAAATGAATCGAACGGCCTCAACGGTACTGCACGATGTGGATATCGTCGTTCTGTTGATCGAAAAATTGCGCTGGACCAGCGAGGACGACCTGGTGTTGGCCCAGTTGGAGCATGTGCGCTCACCGGTTATCCTGGCGATCAACAAGGTCGACCAGGTGGCTGACAAGGAGGCATTGCTGCCGTTTATCGAGCAGCTCGCCCGACGTTATCCCTTTGAGGAAATCGTTCCCATCAGCGCCCTCAAGGGCGCCAACCTGGATACCCTGGAGCGATTGTTGTGCCAGCGGCTGCCGGAGGGTGAATTTTTCTTTGCCGAAGACCAGGTGACGGATCGCAACCTGCGTTTTATCGCCGCGGAGTTGATCCGCGAGAAGATCATGCGTCAATTGGGGCAGGAATTGCCCTATGCCGTTGCGGTGGAGATCGAGCAGTTTTCCCTGCAGGACGGGGTCTATCATATAGATGGCCTGGTGCTGGTCGAGCGAGCGGGGCAGAAGGCCATACTCATCGGCGCCGGTGGCGAGCGCCTGAAGAAAATCGGCGCCCAGGCGCGTGTCGATATGGAACAGGCTTTCGAAGCGAAGGTCATGTTGAGGCTCTGGGTCAAGGTGCGTAGCGGCTGGTCCGACGATGAGCGAGCCTTGAAGAGTCTGGGCTATACCGAAGCCGGCGACCTGTAGGACGACCACCCGGTGGAGGCGAGACCTCGATGGAGCTGCTGAACGCCTATATCCTCCACACGCGTCCCTGGCGCGACACCAGTTACCTGGTTGATATCCTGACCTTGCAACGAGGGCGTGTACGGGGGGTTGCCCGGGGCTTGCGCAAGCAATCCGGCAAGAACAAGGGCAATATCTGCCAGCCCTTTCGCCCCTTACTGCTGTCGCTCAGGGGGCGGGGCGAGCTGCAGACCGTGGCCGCAATCGAGCCGGACGGCCCGCCCTGTACCCTGCCCGGCGATCACCTCTACGCCGCTTTCTATGCCAACGAAATACTGCTGAGGGCTCTTCCGGAGTCGGACCCGCATCCGGTATTGTTCCGGTCCTACCGGGCTCTACTCGATGCCCTGGCGATGCCCGGGCTCGATATCGAACCGTTTCTTCGCCGCTTTGAACTGTCCCTGCTCGACGAGCTGGGCTACGGTATCGACTTTTTCCACGACGCAGCCAGTGGCGGCGAACTGCAAGCCGACTGTGGCTATGTCTTTGTTGCCGAGGAGGGTTTTGTCGCCAGGGAGCATGGCCAGGTGCGGGAGCGGCATGAGCTCTATGCCGGTAGCCATGTGCTGGCGGTAGGGCGGGGCGAGTTCGACAGCGCCGCCTGTCGCCTGGTGGCAAAAAAGGTCATGCGCCAGGCGCTGCTCCCCCTGCTGGGTGACAGGCCCCTGAACAGCCGGTTGTTGTACCGGCCCGCCGACCGTAGTAAAAAATAGACACCGGCCCCTATTCGAATTCCAGGTCGAGGTCGTGTTCGAGGGACCATTGCAGCAGGGTATCTACCTGCTGGCTCAACTGGGGGATAAGCGCCTCCAGGTCGAGCTGCCTGTCGCGTTTTACCGCGGTTTCCATCTTGCGGAGAATGCCCCCCAGCGCCGGGACGCCGGTGTAGCAGGTGGCGCCGTGGAGTTTGTGTACGGTTTCCTGGAGCGCTTCCATGTCCCCGGCCTCGTAGCAGGCCAGAATGGCATCGCGATCCTCGCAGAGAGACTCGAGCAGGCTGGACAGCATCTGCCGGGCCAACTGCGGGTGGCTGTTCACCCGACTGAGGCACATATTGCGGTCCACGGTCTGTTGATCCGGTTTTTCGTCGTGCTTGCCGCTTGTCGCTTGCGGCCTGGCTGCGGAGAAGTTACTGCACCATCTCAGTAAGGCCTGTTCGAGTAGTTCGCTATCGAGGGGTTTGGCGAGATAGTCATTGAAGCCCGCCTCTAGCAGTTTCTGTTTTTCGTCGGCCAGGACATGGGCGGTGAGGGCGACGACCGGGGTGTCGCGATTGGGGTTGTAGCGGGCGGAGCGAATCGTCCGGGTGGCCTCGACGCCGTCTACCCCGGGCATTTGGATATCCATAAAGATCAGGTCGAATTTCCGCTGCTGGCTCAGGCCGAGTACGCGTTGGCCGTCATCTGCCGCCACGGCTTCCACGCCGGCACGCTCGAGCAGGATCATCAGTAGTTTCAGGTTGGCGGGGTTGTCGTCCACCGCCATCACCAGGGGCCGCGCCTGAGCCTGTGGTGCGGCATTTTCCAATTGCTTACCCTCGCAGAGGCGGCTGAGTTCGCTGTACAGTCTGCCCCGTGCGACCGGTTTGTAGATAACGGGAATCCCGTCTGCACCGGAGGTCTGTGCGTCGGCGGCGAGGCGGCACGTGCAGAGAAACACGGTTGGGAGCCGGGTCGTCTGCCTGATTCGGTACTCCAGGGCGCGGATATCGACCTCGTCGCACGTTGTGCCCTCCAGGGATACAATGCAGGCCCGGGTGTCGGACTGCCCGAGCCGCCTCCCCGCCATTGAATATTCAGTCAGCAGGTGCTCCACCGAGTCGTATTCGTCCACCTCGCAATGCCAGCTTTCCAGCAGCTGTTTTATCGCCATGGCGCTGGCGATTGCCGGTTCCACCATGGCAAAGCGCAAGCCGCGCAGGGCGTCCATGCTCTCGTTTTCATAGCTGCACAGTGCTGCCGGGGTGCGCAGGCTGAACCAGAAGGTCGAGCCCTTGCCTGACTCGCTGGTGAGGCCTATTTCTCCCCCCATCTTTTCCACCAACTTACGGGAGATCACCAGGCCCAGGCCGGTACCGCCGAACTCCCTGCCGGTGGAGCTGTCGGCCTGGCTGAAGGCCTTGAATAAACCTTGTTGTTGTTGCGGTGTCAGCCCTATGCCCGAGTCGGTGACACTGATAATGAGCTGCATTTGCTCGTCGTCGCTGTGGTCGAGTCGCACCCTGACCACCACGGAACCCTGCTCGGTAAATTTGATCGCGTTGGCCAGCAGGTTGGTTACCACTTGTTTGATCCGAAGCGGGTCGCCGGCTATGACGTCCGGTACGTCATTGCGCATGATCAACGCCAGCTCGAGACCTTTCTCACCGGCGCCAGGTGCGAGCAGGGCAAGGGCATCGTCAATCAGTTCGCGTAGATTAAAACTGATATGCTCCAGGGATAATTTCCCGGCCTCGATTTTCGAAAAGTCGAGGATGTCATTGATGATAGACAGCAGGCTCGCCGCCGATTGCTGGATGGTTTGCAGGTAGTCCCGCTTGCGGTTATTGGTTTCGCCAGTGAGCAACAAATTGGTAAAGCCGATGATGCCGTTGAGGGGCGTTCTTATCTCGTGGCTGGTATTGGCGAGAAACTCCGATTTCACCCGGCTCGCCTCGACGGCATCGCGTCGGGCCATATCGAGCTCGATATTCTGGACCTCGATGGTTTCCAGGGTCTGGCGCAGGTCGCTGGTGGATTGTTCGACGTCGTCCCGCAAGTCGTGAAAACTGCCCTCGATGGAGTTCGCCATGTCGTCGATTTCCCTTGCCCAGCGGCCGAGTTCGCTGTCCTCGTCCAGCTCGATGCGGTGGCCCAGATTGCCCCGCGCCAGTTGCCTGATCCCGCTGCGGATTCTGAGCATGGAACGACGCATGGAGCCGTAGGATCTCTGGGCCAGCAGCCCGGTAATCGCCAACACCAGAATGGTGAGCAGGGCGCTGATGAGTATGGCTTGGTAGGTTTTGATGGTGAAGCTGTCATAGGAGTACTCGAGCTCTACCCAACCGAGATAATCGCCACCTCGATCTTGCCCCGGCACGCCCGGTGCCAGGATGGGGTAGGTGAAGCGCACGGAGTTGGCCGTCGTATGGTGCCGGGGAGCCGCTGGGTAGCCTCGCCCCTGGGTCGCCTCCGGAATTTGTTCGGGAATCATGCGGGGGCCGTTGTGGGCGAGAAGTTTACCCCCTGCATTATACAAGCTGACCGCCCGAATGCCCTGCTCCTCCAGTGTGGAGTTGACCAGGATCTGTAGCAGCGCATCATCGTGGTGCAATAATGCGTATCGGCTCAAGATGGCGAGTTGCTGGCTACTCGACTTGCCGCGCTCGATGATAAAATCCTGCAGATCGCTGACCCGCGTGTAGAGCAGGTAAACCCCGAGCACCAGGGAAATGGCAAGCGGCGGCAGAACTGCCACGAATAAAAAGCGATTTTTGAGTTTCCAACCGGACATGGGTCTGAACTCCTTCGAAAACCAGCAATAGCGGCTTTTTCGCCAGGGAGGCCGGTGACTAGCGAAATGCTGCTATGGTCGGTGCTGTTTCCGTATAATAGTGTGTGTCGTTATTATTACGCCGGTGTCTTTATATAGATTAATCTGTTATTACGTTTTGTCGCTCCAGCGCGCTTATTATATAACATTTTTGGCGGAGCGGTTTTCTTGCCCGGCGTTTTGCCGGGCGACATTACTACTCAACATTGCGGAATCGCATGCATGTCATTCCCTACCATTGAAGAGTTTATCGGTAATACGCCCCTGGTTCGACTACAGCGAATGCCGGGAGACACGAGTAATACCATACTGGCAAAGCTGGAGGGCAACAACCCGGCCGGCTCGGTCAAGGATCGCCCCGCCTTGAGTTTGATCAGTCGCGCCGAGGAGCGGGGGCAGATTAGCCCGGGTGATACCCTGATCGAGGCAACCAGTGGAAATACCGGTATCGCCCTGGCCATGGTCGCGGCCATCAGGGGTTACCGCATGGTGTTGATCATGCCGTCCCATATGAGTGAGGAGCGAAAACTCGCCATGGCCGCTTATGGCGCCGAGTTGGTGGAGGTGAGCCAGGAGGCGGGAATGGAGGGTGCACGCGACCTGGCGTTACAGATGCAGGCGGCCGGGGAGGGTTGGGTGCTCGACCAATTCGGCAACCCCGACAATCCGGAGGCGCACTATAGCGGTACCGGGCCGGAACTATGGCGCCAGACAGCGGGTAAAATTACCCATTTCGTCAGCTCGATGGGAACCACGGGTACAATTATGGGGTGCTCCCGTTATTTGAAGGAGCAAAATCCGGCGATAGAAATTGTTGGCCTGGAGCCCGAGGACGGGGCCAGTATCCCGGGAATCAGGCGCTGGCCGGATTCGCATCTGCCGAAAATATTCGATCGCTCCAGGGTCGACCGGGTGCTGCGAATCGGGCAGCGGCAATCGGAGCTAGCCATGCGCGAGCTGGCGTCCCGGGAGGGTATCTTCTGCGGCGTATCTTCGGGCGGAGCGGTGGCGGGCGCCCTGATGCTCAGTGAAGAGCTGGAGAATGCCCTTATCGTCACAGTCATATGTGATCGTGGCGACCGTTACCTGAGCACCGGCGTTTTTGGCAGCGATGAAGGCCGGCAACCCCCCCTGCGGTGAACAATCCGCGACAAGTTGAATCAGTAGAGTCCTATGGTCCAGGTTAGAAGCACTCCCGAGATCGATCGCGACGGCAGTTTTGATATTCATCGCTGGCTGGACAGCCTGGATGTGCCGGCCAGGGACAGGGAAAATCTCGGTCGTGCCTGCCAGATGGCGATGGTTGCGGAGGTGCAAGCGCGGGATGCCGGCGCCGACGCCTGGGCGGACAGGAGCAGCGCCTTTCACACCGGCCTGGAGATGGCGCATATTCTGCGGGAGTTGGGTCTCGACAATGAGGCACTGCTTGCCGGCGTGCTCTATCGCGTGGTGCGCGAGGGAAAATTGCCCCTGGGCAAGGTCGAGGTTCTATTCGGTCGCGAAGTCTCGGGCCTGATCGACGGTGTGCGGCAGATGGCAGCGGTGAGTCGTACCATCAAGCTCCAGGAGGGTGCGGTGTTGGGCCAGAGCCAGAGCCAGGCCGACAACATGCGACGGATGCTGGTGGGCTTGATCGACGATGTACGCATCGCCCTGATCAAACTAGCCGAGCGCAGCTGCGCGATTCGCGCGGTAAAAAACCAGCCCGACAAACAGCTGCGGGTCGCCCAGGAGGTGTTCAATATCTATGCGCCGCTCGCCCAACGGCTCGGTATTGGCCACCTGAAGTGGGAGCTGGAAGACATGGCCTTCCGCTACCTGCAGCCGGAGGATTACAAGCAGGTCGCGGCACTGCTCGATGAGCGCCGGCTGGATCGCCAGGCGTATATCGAACAGGTTATCGACCGGTTTCAGCAGGCGCTGGCTGAGCAGGGCATCGGCGGCGAAATCTACGGTCGCGCCAAGCATATCTACAGTATCTGGCGCAAGATGCAGCAAAAAGGCATTGGCTTCTATGAAATCTACGACGTCCGTGCGGTGCGGATTCTTGTCGATGATGTGCCGCAATGCTATGCCGCCCTGGGCATTGTACACACCCTGTGGCCCAATATTTCCAGCGAGTTCGATGACTACATAGCCAATCCCAAGGTAAATGGGTATCGCTCACTGCACACCGCGGTGTACGGTCCCGAGGGGAAAGTGCTGGAAGTCCAGATTCGCACCCGGGCGATGCATGATGCGGCGGAGTTCGGCGTCTGTGCCCATTGGCACTACAAGGATGGCGACAATACTTCGCAGGGCGGCGACAGCTACGAGCGCAAACTGGCCTGGCTGCGCCAGGTACTGGCGTGGCACGAGGAGGTGGGTGAGCAAGCCGTTTTTAACGG
>JAUXCW010000085.1 GCA_030618705.1 Gammaproteobacteria bacterium
GCCGCCGGACTGTGGCAATTCACGCGCTCCACCGGCAAGCGTTTTATGCAGATCGACCACGTGGTTGATGGCCGCCGTGATCCCTTTATCTCCAGTGCCGCCGCGGCGCAGTTATTGAAGCACAATTATGAAGCGCTGGGTTCCTGGCCCCTGGCTATCACCGCATACAACCATGGCGTAACCGGTATGAAGCGTGCGGTGAAAACCCTGGGTACCGATGATATCGCGGAGATCGTCCATCGTTATAAGGGTCGCGCCTTCGGTTTTGCCTCGCGTAATTTTTATGTCGCCTTTCTTGCCGCCCTCGAAGTGGAGCAGAACGCGGAAAAGCTCTTCGGGCCGGTGCAGAAAAACCTGCCGCTTAATGAACTGGTGCTGGTATTGCCGGACTATGTTCCCGCCGCTACCCTGGCGCAAACCTACGGTGTCACACGCGACGAGCTGCGACAGTGCAATCCCGCGCTCATGGCCGCGGTATGGGATGGCAGCAAGCATATTCCCAGGGGGTTTCCGTTGCGACTTCCCGAAAAAGAGCAGTATAACGATGCCGGGCAGTTGATCGCCGCTATTCCGGCGGCCCAGCGCTACGATGAACAGACGCCTGATCTGTACCATAAGGTCGCCCGTGGCGACGCCCTGTCATTGATCGCTCGACGTTACCATACCACGGTGCGAGAGCTGATGACCTGGAACAGCCTCAAGAGCAGCCACCGCATTCGCATCGGCCAGGTCCTGCGCCTGCCACACAACGGCGAACATCTCGCGGTACAATAGCCCCTGCCGCCTGAGCGCTAGCGCATCAGGCGGAAACAGTTCCTCAACTCCTCGATAAATAACTCCGGTTGCTCAAAGGCGGCAAAGTGTCCGCCCCTGTCCATTTCGTTCCAGTACACCAGTTTGTTGAAGCGCTTTTCCGCCCAGCGCCGCGAGCTGCTAAAGATCTCCTTCGGGAAAATACTGCAGCCCACCGGGATGTCGACGTCAGACATATCCGGGTTTTTAAAACTCTCCCAGTACAGTCGGGCCGAAGAGGCAGCGCTGTCAGTCAGCCAGTACATCATCACATTGTCGAGCAGCTCGTCGCGGCTGAGTACATTTTCCGGGTGTTGTTTGTCGCCCTCTCCACAGTCGGTCCAGGCGTGGAATTTTTCCAGGATCCAGGCGGCCTGGCCGCTGGGGGAATCTGCAAGCCCGTAAGCCACGGTCTGCGGGCGGGTGCTCTGTTGCTTTGAATAGCCCGACTCCCATTTATCGTAGTCACCCATGGCTTCCAGGGCCGATAGCTCCACCGCTGTCAAATTGTCCATGGTGTCCGGGTCGGGGGCAACAATCGGCATATTGATGTGGATGCCGGCGCAATGATCGGTCTCGGACAAGGCGATAGCGGTGGTGACGATGGAACCCCAGTCACCGCCCTGGGCGACGTAGCGGTCGTAACCCAGCCTGGCCATGATGGCGCCCCAGGCGCGTGCAATTTTTTGCACGTTCCAGCCCGTAGCTGTCGGTTTGTCGGAGAAGCCGTAGCCGGGCAGGCTGGGGCAGACGATATGAAAGGCGTCCGCCGCGTTACCGCCGTGGGCGGTGGGGTTGGTCAGCGGCTCCAGCACCTTGTGGAACTCGACAATGGAGCCAGGCCAGCCGTGGGTCATAATCAGCGGCATGGCGTCCTCGTGGGGGGATCGAATATGGAGAAAATGGATGCCCACGTCATCGATGGTGGTTTTGAATTGCGGCCAGTTGTTGACAGTTTTCTCCCAGCGCCGCCAGTCGTAATCGCTGCGCCAATAGGCACAAACCTCCTGCATATAGCCCAGCGGAATGCCCTGTGACCAGTCCCCGGTGGTCTCCCGGTCCGGCCAGCGCACCTGCTCCAGGCGTCGGCGCAGGTCCTCGAGTTGCCGGTCTTCTATGGCGATCCGGTAAGGCGTGACCTCTTCACTCATGGTGTTTCTCCTTAGGTTCGGGGCACACTAAAGCAGGAAGTCCGGCGCGGTGCAATGGTTGTTCGCGATTTACCGTGGCTGTCGTGTATCATATCCAGGGTCGGTATCGTAAACAGCAAGCACAGACAGGAACGCCCATGCCCACGGCGCCGGATCACAGCATCAGAACTTTCCAGATCGACGGCAGGGAGCTTGTTTATCCCACCTGTTTTCGCGATGGGTGCTCCAGCATAGGCCTGTTCGTGGTCAATGCCCGCAGGGCAAATGAGCTGATCGCTGATAGCGGCTTTAAGGTGGCGCAGATTGCTCCGGGCAAAGCCCTGTTGTCCCTCAATTGCGTACACTATGCGGATAGCGATTGCGGCAGTTACCAGGAGATTTCACTGGCCTTTTTTGTCGACAAGGAGGGCGTGGGATGGCGCCTGCCCTATCTGGCGAATTGGTATGACATCTTGCGCAGCAACGTGGCGAGCTATAGCTGGCGCGTCCCGGTAAGCACGAAACTGGCGCGGGATGCGGGCATCAAACTGTGGGGCTTCCCCAGATCCCTCGAGGACATCGAATTCCGGCGCCATGGCGGTAGCGCCAGTTTTAGCTGGGGTAGCGGTGAAGACGGGGTGTTGCAATATTCCGTGCCGGCCCGGGGCAACCGACAGCCCGCGACCTTTACCTCGCCGGTATACTCGATTTTCGAGGGTGAGCACCATGTAAGTTACATGACGCAAAGTTACCGGGATAGCGCTTACCACGTCCGTGGCGTGGAACTGAAGCTCGGTGAGCACCCGGTGGCCGATGAATTGCGTGGTCTGGGCATGTCCCGCAGGCCCCTGGTCGCGTTGTGGAACAGCCACCTGGCCTTCAAGATGAGTGCGCCGGAGCGGCTCTACGACTGGTAGCGCGGACGGCAATAGATGGCACAAATCATCCCCTTCAAAAAGCCCACGGCGGCGCAAAAGCACAAGGGCAAGAGCTTGTGTCTCCAGGGCCACCACAAGTGGGAGGTGTGCAAGTCAAAGCAGTTCGATGTACGCCAGGGTCGCCTGGTAACCGTTTACCGCTGCCGGCGATGTGACAAGCAAAAGGTCGTGGCGCATTAATCTATTCCTGAATCTATTCCTGGATATTTGCTAATGGATACTGTCAGCACGGCAACCGTTCGCCCCGCCACCAGTCTCAACCTGCTCTCCCACAGCGAGATTGCCGGGGTGATGGCCTCCAATGAGAACGTGTACCAGCTGTTCCGCAATTGTGCCCTGGCGGTCCTCAATACCGGTAATGAACAGGATGACGCGGCTGAGATGCTGGCCGACTACGCCGATTTCGAAATTGCGGTGGTGGCCGAGTCCCGTGGCGTCAAGCTGGTGGTGAGCAATGCTCCCGCCTCGGCCTATGTCGACGGGGTGATGATTCGCGGTATCCAGGATCACCTGTTCGCCGTGCTGCGGGATATCGTCTACACCGACCATAAAATTACCCGCGGCGGTCGTTTCGACCTCACCAGTTCCGACGGCATTACCGATGCTGTGTTCCGGATTCTGCGCAATGCCGGTGTGGTGCGGCCCAATCTCGCGCCCAATCTGGTCGTGTGCTGGGGCGGCCACGCAATCGATCGCGTGGAATACGATTATTCCAAGCTGGTGGGTTATCAGCTGGGCCTGCGGGGCATGGATGTCGCAACCGGTTGTGGTATCGGCGCCATGAAGGGGCCGATGAAAGGCGCGGTGGTGGGACACGGCAAACAGCAATTGTGGCACGGTCGCTACGTGGGCATCACCGAGCCCGGGATCATCGCCTCGGAATCCCCCAACCCCACGGTAAACGAGCTGGTGATCCTGCCGGATATCGAAAAACGCCTCGAGGCCTTTGTGCGCCTGGCCCACACTATTATTGTGTTTCCCGGCGGGGCGGGTACCGTCGAAGAGGTATTGTACCTGCTCGGCCTGATGTTGCACCCGGACAATGCCGGGATGAGCCTGCCCATTCTGTTCGCCGCGCCGGAGGGCAGGGAAGACTATTTCGACGGCCTGGATCGTTTTATTCGGGCCACCCTGGGGGATCGGGCGACGGGCTTCTACCGG
The DNA here is from genome assembly GCA_030618705.1 of Gammaproteobacteria bacterium. GTDB lineage: Bacteria > Pseudomonadota > Gammaproteobacteria > Pseudomonadales > JAHEGP01 > JAHEGP01. The sequence goes on from JAUXCW010000085.1 coordinate 4,022, forward strand.
GTGATTAACGGTCGGCCGGAGGATGTGGCCCGGGCGGCGCGGGACGGTATCGAGCAGGTCGTGAACTATCGCCGCGATACGGCGGAATCCTACGCCTACAACTGGACGCTCAGCCTGCCGCTGGCCATGCAGCAGCCCTTTGTCCCCACCCACGACAATATGGCGGGCCTGAATCTCGATAGTGAACTCCCCGACTATGAACTCGCCGCGCAGTTGCGCTGCGCGTTTTCGGGTATTGTCGCCGGCAACGTCAAGGCCTTCGGTATCGAGCAGGTTCGTCGCCACGGGCCGTTCCAGTTGCGCGGGGACCCACAGATGATGGCGCAGCTGGATAGACTATTGCAGGGCTTTGTCAGCCAGGGGCGGATGACCTTGCAGCGCAGGGACTACCAGCCCTGCTATCGCATCCAGCGTTGATCACGCGGCCATCAGGAACAACCAGACACTACAGCCGAAGCTGACCATAAACGACAGTGAGCGCAGCGCATCCTTGTCCATCAGGTAGAACAGGGCATGCAGCACCCGTGCAAGGATAAAGACCACGGACGCGATAGCGGCGTTGCCTGCATCGGCCCCACCGAGGTGGGCGACGAATACAGCGGGGGCGAATACCATGAGTGCCTCCCAGGCGTTGTTCTGCGCCGCGACGGCCCGCGCACCGGCTCCCTGTAACTCCGCGCACTGGGCCCGGGGTTGTTTGTTGTCGATTTTCCCCAGTTGTTGTTGGCGATAATAGCCGCTGACCCAGGACAGTAGTATGGGCAGCAGGGTGGCGATGAACAGGCACCAGAAAGGTATGGTCATGGTATGCTCCTTAATTCCAGGAGTCGCTAGCCTAACTCCGGTTCCTGGTATTGGCAATCAGGATCTTGGCAAACAGGGTCCTGGCAAACAGGCGGGTGGTTTCAATTTCCTTTTTGGTGGCGCGGATGAAAAAATCTCTCCAGGACCAGTTGCTCAAGAGCGGCCTGGTCGATGAAAAAAAACTAAAAAAAGTCGCCCGCGACAAGCGAAAGCAGGGAAAACAGCAGGGCAAGGGGCCCGCGCCGGTCGATGAGATAACACTGGCTGCGCAACAGGCCCTGGCGGAGCAAGTGGCCGGCGACCGGCGGCGCAACCGTGAGCTGGAGGAGCAAAAACAGCAAAAGGCGGTGGCGGCGCAGATAGTGCAGATGATCCGGGCTCACCGGATAGTGCGCGGCGGGGGCAATACCCCCTACCAGTTTGCCGACCACGGCAAGATCAAGAAGCTCTTTGTCAGCGAGCTTATGCAAAATCAACTGGCGCGGGGGCATATCGCCATTGTGCGCCTGGCGCAGGAATACGAGTGTGTGCCGGCCACGATCGCGGCCAAGATTGCCCAGCGCGATGCCGATGCCGTGCTGGTGTTGCAGCAGCGCGATACGCAGCAAATTGACGGTGACGATCCCTATGCGGATTATCCGATTCCCGATGACCTGATGTGGTAGCGAATAGGTGGCCCCATGAGAGCAATTCAGGTAGACGCGCTGGACGATGATTTCAGCCGGGTAGTGCTGGTCGAAAAACCCGAGCCCCAGCCGGGCGCGGGCCAGGTTCGGGTGCGGATGTTGTACAGCGCCGTAAACCCCTCCGACCTCAATTATATTCGCGGAGATTATTACCGGGCGCTACAGCGACTGGTGTGGAACAGCGAGCGGGGGGAGGGCACCGTATACTTCGACCCCGCCGCCGACCAGCCTTATCCCCCGTTGCCCTATACCCCGGGCGGGGAGGGCGTCGGTATTGTCGAGGCCTGCGGCAGTGGCTGGTTGGCGCGGCGCCTGCGAGGAAGGCGAGTCGCGGTTAGCGCGCCGCCGCCGATCGGCACCTGGCAGGAGAGCCTGGTGGTCGATGCGAAGCGCGCCATCGCCGTACCCGACGGGATTTCCGACGAGCAGGCGGCGATGTTTTTTATCAATCCCCTGTCGTCCTGGCTGATACTGAAACAACTGCTAAAAGTACGCCGTGGCGGTTGGCTGATGCAGGATGCCGCGGGCTCCGCATTGGCGAAAAACGTGATTCGCCTCTGCCGGCGCTGGGGGGTTCGCACCATCAATATCATCCGCAGCGAGCACCATCGTGGGGAGCTCGAAGCGCTTGGTGCCGACGTGGTGGTGGCGACCGATAGTGAATCGCTTATCCCCGAGGTTCACCGTGCGACCGGGGGCCGGGGTGTCGATTATGCCCTGGACTGTGTCGGTGGGGATCTCGCGGCCGATATGATCCGTTGTATGACCATGAACGGCCACATGGTGCTTTTCGGCACACTGGCAAACCAGCCGATAGGTCTTCACTCCCGGGATGTCATGATGCCACTGGTCAGGCTGTCGGGGTTTTTTGCCGGCGCCTGGATCGCCGGGCAGTCACCACTGAAAACTCTGGCGGCGATACGGCAGGTGAGCGGTTTGATCGAGCAGGGCGTGCTCGGCGCGGAGGTAGGTGCGGTGTACGAGTTGGAACAAATACACGAGGCCCTGGCGGCGGCGCAGCAAGCGGGTCGGGAGGGCAAGATTCTGTTGCGGCCGGGTCACGGCCAGGCGTAGCGTCGAAATACTTTACAGCTATTGCGGGGTAGTCGTCAGTCGGCAATTTGTCAAGGGCAATAATATAAATTACCATGGCTGCATCGATTTGCTTTCCGGAGGCGGTTTTTAGCGGCATTGGTTCACCGTTTTTTTAATAAAAGTTACCGATCCGCTCGTTGGTTATGTCTATTTTACTGAGTCGTGTATTGCGACGGTTATTCCTGCTTTCCCTGCTGCTTGTGCTGTTGGCCGGCTGTGAGCATTCCCTGGAAATCGAGGGCCGTGGAGACATCGTCTCCCTCTCCGGTACGCACAATTGCAGTCTGGAGCAACAACCCTGTAAGGTTCTGGTCGCCGACGCCTATAAAGAGACCTATACCGCAAAACCCCGTGACGGCTGGCGGTTTGACCGGTGGGAGGGCTGTAACGCACAGAGTAATGTCTGCGTGATCGATGTACCCGCCGAGGTGGTGCAAGATTACTGGGGTTATGTCGCGCCGCCCATCGTGGCCCGGTTTACCCAGCTGTCCGCTGGCGGCAATGGCGAAATCGTCTGGAGCCAGGAGATCGCCGCTGCCGCCAACGGCCGCATCTGGAAGGTCAACTATCGCTCCCGGGACGTGCTCGGCAGGGCTGTCATCGTCTCGGGCTGGATCGCCAAACCCTATAAATCCAGGCCATCCGGTGGCTATCCGGTGCTGGCCTTTGCCCATGGCACCACCGGCCTGGCCGATTTCTGCGCGCCGACCCGTCGCTCCTCGCCCCACTCGACAGTCCCCCTGTTGGAGGATTTTCTCGCCAGGGGTATGGTGGTCGCCGCCACCGATTACCAGGGTCTGGGCACCTCCGGCCTGCATCAATACCTGGTGGGGCCCACCGCGGCACGGAGTGTGCTCGACTCGGTGCGCGCGGCGAAAAACTTTGCCGGGGCGGGCTCTGACGTCATCCTGTTCGGCCACTCCCAGGGCGGACACGCCGTCGTCTTCGCCAACGAGCTGGCCGGTAGTTACGCGCCGGAGTTGAGAATACGCGGCACTATCGGCAGCGGCACCGGTGTTGCCGACAGCTCCGGCGATATGCTCAACTATCTCAAGTCCTCGCCCTATAAAGGCTATTTATTGATGGTCGCAAGGGCGCAGAACGCGGCATACGGTAGCTCGGTAATGCCGCTTTCGAACTGGTTGACCGCGGAGGGTATCCAGGCCGCCCAGGCGCTGGATTCGATTTGCGTCGACCAGCTGGTTTCCACCTACGGCTCGCTCAATGGTGGCGATTTGTTTGTCAGCGGAGCGCCGCTGCCGCCCAAATCCAGCAGCCACGATCCGATGCGCGATGCCACCCCGGGGCTCCGGGTCGGCGCCTCACCCATGTTGATGCTGCACGGTCGCTACGATACCCAGATCCCGCCGGGGATACTGGTCCCCTGGGTGGAGCAGACCTGCGCCAGGGGGCAGCGGATTTACCTCAAGTGGTTCAGTACCGGTCACCGGGTGCCCTATGAAGATCCGGGTTCCGTCCGCACGGTGCTCACCAGCTGGATCGAGGACCGTTTTGCCGGTCGCTCTGCACCTTCGAGCTGCGGTTCGGTACCGCGGCCCTGATGTAAACAGTTAGGTTCGGGCTCACCGCGTCGAGCTGCGAATGACGCCGGCGATTTCCGCCACGGTTTTCTCGCGAAGCGGGTCTGGCAGCCTGTAACCGGGGCCTATGGAAGACCACTGGGCGTTGTTGCGACAGCGGCCGAGCCATCGCTGCCATTTTCCTGGCAGCGCGGCACTGCCTTGTTTCAGCTGCAATGGTTGCACCGCCGCATGTCCCCGATCCAGTAGCGCTGTCAACAACTGCTGCTGGCGAAACCAGAGGATCTGCAGGGTGGGTTCATCGACACAGACCTGCTGGTGGCCGCGCAGGCGCACCGCGATATCCTTGCCGAATCGTCTGCCGCCGCTCCATAATACGCCGGCCGCCGCGCCCAGGGCGGTGCCCATGCCAAGGCTCAGGCCGCCACTGAGTACGTCCAGGCTGGCCCCCGCCGCCGCGCCCTTCATCGCGGCGCTGCCGGCTTTGATACCGAATTGCGCCAGGTTTCGGCTGTCGAATAAATCCATCTGCCAGCGCCCGCCCTTTACCGGGAGTTGCCCGGCCTCCAGGTCGCTGCCGCTAAAGCCGAATAGCTGCAACAGCATTTTGCTGCACGCGGCCTCCGCTTTTCTCACCTTCTTCTGCATGACGAGGGTCTGGGCTTTTAGCTCGGCGGCCTCCTCTCCCGCCTCGATGCGATAGGCGGCAACGTCTACCAGTAACTCGGCACTGGAGCGCGCGGCGGCCTGCCAGACCTGCTCGAGCTGTTGCAGGCGATCGTCGATCAATTCCTGCACCTGCTCATAGCGCTCCCCCAGCAGGCTCTGGATTTTCTGGTAGAGACGTTTTTCCCCCTCGAAGCTGAAAACCACGGTGTCGAACTCCACGGTGGCATGCAGGCCCAGGCGGGCCAGCTGCTCTCGCCAGAGGTCGGGCCGGGCGCCGGCCGCGGCGACAAAATTCAGCACCGGGATTACCGGCCGGGCGGCGTAGCTGAGGATGGTCAGCTCATCGCGATATTTGCCAAGCACCGGTTCGCGGCAATCGATAAGGTAAAACAACAGGTCGCTCTGCAGCAATTGTCGAATCACCTTGGCTTCCTGCTGGAAGCCGGGGAACTCGTCGGCCCTGTCCAGCAAGTGGCGCAAGCGCTCGATGCCGTCGACACGCTCACCGGGGAAGAAGCTCTCGAGGCTTTCCAGCAGGGCGATGGAGTCCTCCAGCCCCGGGGTATCGAACAGGCTAATCACCGCCTGCTCCCCGACGACCAGCGCGCCGCCCTCGACATGGCGGGTGGTGCCGGGGTGGTTGGACACCACGCCGAAGCGGGTGTCGCGCAGCAAGGTTCGCATCAGGGAGGTCTTGCCGGTATTGGCGTGACCTACCACGGCGATGCGGATTGCATCCTGCTTGTCCTTGTCAGCCATTGTCAGTGCCTTTCATTGCGGGTTTTGCCGCAATCAGTAACTGCGAAATATGGTCTGCCTCGATGCCGCCGTGGGCCGCCAGGGCATACCAGTCGACCATGCGTGCATCTCTCTCGCCGGTATCGGCCTGTTTTGCGTGGTGCGGGTCCAGCAGGACAAGCCAGGTCGCCTGCGGGTGAGCGGAGGCCAGCTCGCCGATAAAGCGGGCCAGACCCCGGTCGGGGGAGCGTTGCATCGGCAACGCCAGCGCCAGTGGTGTCGAGCCGAGTTGTTCGACGCGGCCAAGCGCTCGATGCTGTCCGTCACGGTCCGAGACGCGGCCCAGGTCTCTATCGGGTTCGAGGGGCAGTGGGGGCCAGTCGGTGTCCGGGTCCAGTTCGATTCCCAACCAGGCCGCATGGTCGGGGACGGCCAGTTCACCGGTGCGGGAGGTGCCGGCGGCGCCGTCGACCGGTGAGGAATCGTCTGCGTCTACCACGCCGATGCTGGTGGCGGCGGGCACCAGCCGTTGTCGCAGCCTGACGTAGTAGGGCCGGCTGGTATCCAGGCGAAAGTTGCGCAGCGCGCGTCGCTGCAACAGGCGACACAGGCCGAGCAGTAGCAGGCGCGGCACAATACCGTAGAGCAAGAGGCTGGAGATGAGCAGGCCGGCCCAGGCTCGACGCGCCTCGGCGAGTAACAGCGGGTCGGCGCCGAGGCGGCTGTGGGAGATTTGCTCCAGGCTGGGGCTTGCCAGGCCGAGTTTCGTCGGCAGCCATGCCAGCGCCTGGGTCAGGGGAATAAAGGTTTGCTCACCCAGCAAGGTGGTTGCCCAGACAAAATCGTACTGCCGGGCGGCGAGCAGAATAAGGATCATTCCCAGCCCACCAACGAGATAGCTCGCCCACAGGGCGTGGCCCAGGCTGCTCAGTGTCCAGCGACCCTGCGCGCCGTTGAGCATGACCCCCAGCCAGGCCCCTGCCAACGGAATATCGTTGGAGCCGGTGCGGGATGTCCACTGCACCCAGCGCTTGAGCAGCCAGGCCCCGCTTTGCCCCAGAGCGCCTGCGGCGGGGCTGTTGCTTGCCAACAGGCCGAAAAGCCAGAGCAACAGACTGAACAGGTTGAGTCCCAGCAGTACCAGCAGTAACCAGTAGAAATTAACCACCGCCTTGCCCTGGTCAAAAGCCTGTAGCGCCGCCAGAGCGCCCAGCAGTATGGCCAAAAAGGTGGCGCCGTAGCCCAGCATGCGAGCGTAGCGGCGTACGCGCTGCAGGCCGGGGCCAATGTCCGCCTCAGTCGCCAGTTGTCGCGCCCGCTGGATGATGCGATGCTCTACGCTGCCACCGTTACTGGCGACGTCGCGGTCGACCTGCTCGCTACCGGGCAGCGCTTCGCCATGCTGCTCCAGCTGGCGGATGGTTTCTGCGCGGAGCCTGCCCGCCAATGTGCCGGTGTCATTCCCTACCATGCGGGTTTGTCGTGCGAATCGAACATGGGGTGTTCCCTTTTCCGGGCGTTTTCTTGTTAACAAAAGTATTAACGCAGCCGTGTCTGTAACATATCATGGCAGACCTTTAGATCTTAACATAGGGATCGGCCGGTACATGGCGTCTCACACCCTCGACCGCACCCTCGGTCGCTTTAATGCACTGTTTCCCCTGTGGGCGATTTTACTGTCCATGCTGGTCTGGCTGGTC